>CAYOPQ010000024.1:0-22640 GCA_964405895.1 uncultured Bacteroides sp.
GGCGTATAAAACCATGTGCTTTAAGGCAGTCTGCATTCGGCAGGCTGCTTTTTTATTAATGCGGAATTATAAACATTTTATTTAAATAAAAAGAAACAATTGCATAAAATAAGTGTATATGCTAAAGTGAAATTGAAATGGAAATTGAAAGCAAAAGTAAAAAATATATTGAGGAGGTTTTATTATGAGTGCAGGCACAGTTGCAGTTGTTGCGGTAGTTGTTGTCGTTGTGTTTTTGGCAATCTATGCAGCCGCAGCGTATAATTCGCTTGTCAATCTTAAAAATACGGTTGAGGAGGCATTTGCAACCATGGATGTTTACCTCAAAAAAAGGTGGGACCTTATCCCCAATATCGTTGAAAGCGTAAAGGGCTACGCGCGGCATGAGGCGGAAACGCTGCAAAGCGTTATAGCTGCCAGAAACAGCCGGTACAGCGATATGACCCAGAACCAAAAGATGCAGGCGAACGCGGAGCTTTCTAAGGGGCTTGCGGGCTTCAATATACTTGCGGAGCAGTACCCGGAGCTTAAAGCAAATCAGAATTTTTTGAATCTCAGCAGCCAGCTCCAAAAAACGGAAGAGGATATTGCAAACGCAAGAAAGTATTACAACGCGGTTGTTAAGGGCTATAACAACAAAACAGAAATGTTCCCGTCTTCTGTAATCGCTAAACTATTCAAGTTTGAGAAAAAACAGATGTTCGTTATTGAGGATGAAGCTGAAAAACAAGCTGTAAAGGTAGAATTTTAATGAAGCATATTGTAAAGATACTGCCCGCTGTCCTGTTTGCCGCCGTGCTTTTAACAGCGTTCCCCGCGTTCGCTGCGCAGCACAGCAATGAGGCGTATTATATTACCGCATATCATGTTGATATTGATGTTGCGGAAGATAATGTTTTGCGTATTACAGAGGATATAGAGGTTTATTTTAACGCGCCCCGCCATGGTATTTACAGATATATTCCGCTGCGCAACGAGGTTGAAAGGGCGGACGGCTCAACCGCTGTTACAAGGGCAAAGGTCAGCGCCGTCAGCTGCAGTGAGGATTACACAAGCTCAACAGAGGATTCGCAGCTCGTTTTGCAGATAGGGAATGAGGATACGACGGTCACGGGCGAGCAGCATTATACGATCTCATATTATTATGCCCTGGGGCAGGATGCTGCGGACGGATATGACGAGCTTTATTATAATATTATAGGCACGGGGTGGGATACATATATTGATAATGTAACCTTCACGATAACCATGCCCAAAGCGTTTGACAGCGATATGCTCGGCTTTTCCGCCGGCAGTTATGGTGTTGCCGGCACCGATGATATTGAATATTATGTAAACGGTCTTGAAATCAGCGGCAGTCTTACGCGCGAGCTTGCCCCCAACGAGGCGCTTACGGTTCGCCTTGAGCTGGAAGAGGGGTATTTTTACTTTGATACCGCCGCCCATATCGCCAAGCTTTGCGCAATGGTATTGCTCCCGGCGCTCTGCTTTGCTTTTGTCGCTGTGATATGGCGCAGATTCGGCAAGGATAAAAAGGTGGTAAAGGTGGTTGAATTTTACCCGCCGGAAAATATGAGCAGCATAGATGTTGCCTTTTGGTATAAAGGCGTTCTGAAGCTGAACAATATTGTGGCGCTGCTGATAGAGCTTGCGAACGACGGCTATATAGCGATAAACGAGACCAAGAGCGAAAAATATTACGACGGCGTTGATTATTATATTGAGCGCAGAAAGCCCTGCTTTGACGGGCAGGATAAAAGTAAATTGCTGTTTTTTAACGGGCTTTTTGAAAGCGGTAAAAGCCGCGTGACGAACGCGGATCTTGAAAACAGGTTTTACAGGACCACGCAGAAAATTTTTGCCGATTATAATACCCTCTCAAACAGAAAAAAGGTGTTCAAAATTTCCTCCCTGATTCTGCGTGTCGTATGTTGGGCGGCGGTTATCCTCTGCCTTGCCGCAATCGTTTTTATATTTAACGCTACCTTCGGCGGTATAGAAAGATATGTCGCTTTCGCCGCCGGCGCAGTCATATCTGCGCTTGCGTTTGCCTTTGCGTTTTTCGTTCGCAAAAGAACAGATAAGGGTCACGAAATGCTGCAAAAAATAGAGGGCTTTAAGCTTTTTCTGGAAACCGCGGAAAAGGACAGGCTTGAAAAACTTGTATATGAAGACCCGCAGTATTTTTACAATATATTGCCCTATGCGTATGTTTTGGGCGTATCGGATGCGTGGGTGGAAAAGTTTAAGAATATTGCCGTTGCGCCTCCCGATTGGTATTACGGAGAAAGCAGCTTCAACACCTTTATGATGTGGCGCTTTATGAGCGGTGTGCTGTACCGCACGGCAGGCGCCGTGACCTCGTCTCCGCAAACCTCCTCGGGCGGTGGCGGCGGCTTTGCCGGCGGCGGCTCAGGCGGCGGTGGCGGCGGAAGCTGGTAACGCGGCGGCAAAAATGCCGGATAAATAAATTGTAAAAGAATGCGGGCGCTTTTAATCCGCGCCTTGCTCCCGTTTTTTTACCGAAAGCGTCTTGTTTTCAGCCTTACGGCAGCGCGTGCAGTTCTACTTTAATTCTACCTCGGTTTTATTGCAAAAAAGCAAGGCAATTCCCGGCTTATCCGCCGCGGGGATATTATATTTTTACGCACAAAAAACGCAGCAGGCTCATTTATATGAGTCAGCCGCGTTTTTTATCATTATTTTTGCTCATCCTTTAGTGTGTATCTGATTTTACGGACATCAACTGCTTCGCTTTTGTAATTTTCAAGATAATCCAGCAGCTTGCCGTGCTCCTCAAAAACCTTCACTAAGCCGAGGGAATCGCCGTTCATAAAATCCTCGCTTACGCAGTGTTCCAGCATTTCAATCAGCTTGTCATAGTACCCGTAAGGGTTAAAAACGGCTATTGCCTTGTTGTGCCTGCCGAGCTGCTTTAATGTGTACACCTCAAAAAATTCCTCAAAGGTGCCTATCCCGCCGGGGGCAATGATAAAGGCGTCCGAATGATCCTCCATAAAGGTTTTTCTTTCAGCCATTGTTTTTGTGATTTTGAATTCGGTGCAGTGCGCAAAAAACACATTATACTGCTCCATAAATTCAGGCGCAACGCCTAAAACGAAGCCCCCGTTATCATAAACCGCCTGCGCGGTAGCGCCCATAACGCCCTTGCCGCCGCCGCCGAAAACAAGACCGTGACCGCGCTTTGCCATTTCAGCCGCCATATCGTAAGCGGAGCGCGAATACTTTTCATCTATAATATCGCTTGACGCGCCGAATATACATATATTCATGATGATCACCCTTCATTTATACATACTGCTTTCATTATATCAGCTGTGACGGAATTATTCAATAATTTAATTGCATTATATTGCTTTTTCGGCTTGAAATGGCACAGAGGAAAGTATATAATAGGACTGTAAATTTTTAAGGTAATCGGAAGGCGATATTTTGGAAAAATTTATGGATAAAAATTTTTTGCTGGATACCGATACGGCAAAAAAGCTCTACTTTGATTATTGCGCGGATATGCCTATCTGCGATTATCACTGCCATTTAAGCCCCAAGGAGATCTATGAAAACAAGCCGCCTGAAAATATTACGCAGCTGTGGCTCTCCGGGGATCATTATAAATGGCGCGCCATGCGCTCCTGCGGCGTGGAAGAGGCTTACTGCACGGGGGATAAAAGCCCGCGTGAAAAATTTGAAAAGTTCGCATATACGCTGCAATATGCCGCCGGCAACCCGCTGTATCACTGGTCGCATCTTGAGCTTAAAAAATATTTCGGCATAGATACGCCGTTAAGCGCGAAAACGGCGGACGATATTTTCGACCGCGCGAATGCCGAAATCCAAAACAGCGATTTCAGACCGCAGAGCATAATAGAAAAATCAAATGTCAAGGTGGTCTGCACAACCGACGACCCGGCGGACAGCCTTGAATATCACGCTCTGCTCGCGCAAGGCCCGTTTTCCTGCCGCGTCCTTCCCGGGTTCCGCCCGGATAAGGCGCTTTCAATAGAAAACCCCGGATTTGCCGATTACATTGAAACGCTCGGCAAAAGCGCCGGCTGCGAAATAAAATCATACAAGGATGTTGTGTCCGCGCTGCTTGCAAGGGCGGATTATTTCAACGAGCACGGCTGCCGCGTTTCAGACCATTCGTTCAGCTATATGCCCTTTGAGCCGGCGGACGACGCGTATATTGAATCCGCTTTTCAAAAGGCGCTCGGCGGCGAAACGGTTACCCAAAAGGAGACGGACGCCTACAAAACAGCGGTTATGACGGCGCTTGCGAAAAAATATCACGAGCTGGGCTGGGCGCTTGAGATCCATCTCGGCGCTATGCGCAATAACAACACCGCAAAATTCAAACTGCTCGGTCCCGATACCGGCTTCGATTCCGTTGGGGATGAGCAGACAGCGTATACCTTAAGCAGATTCCTTGACTCGCTTGAAGCGGAGGGCAAGCTGCCCAAAACCGTGCTTTTCAATCTGAACAATAAAGATAATATCGTGCTTGCCACGATGCTCGGGAATTTCCAGGGTCCGGAAACGGAATCAAAGATCCAGTTCGGCCCGGCATGGTGGTTCCTCGACACGATGGACGGCATGACGGAGCAGCTCAAAACCCTCGGCAGTCTCGGCATACTCGGCAAATTCATAGGTATGGAAACGGATTCCCGCTCCTTTACCTCATACGCAAGGCACGACTATTTCAGAAGGATCCTGTGCCGCCTTATCGGCAGATGGGTGGAAGACGGCTGGTTCGCGAACGACGACGAGCTGCTTAAAGAAATCGTATGCGGCATATCATACAACAATGCGATGAAATATTTTAATTTTTAATAATTCTTGATATACGGAGGCATTTTTATGGAGCTTAAATTAAGACCGAAAGAAGAATGTTTGTTTGACGAAATCTCACTCGGCGAAATCATGCTTCGCCTTGACCCCGGCGAAGGCAGAATCAAAACGGCGCGTTCGTTCAGAGCATGGGAGGGCGGCGGCGAATATAATGTTGCCCGCGGCCTGAGGCGCTGCTTCGGCATGAAAACAGCCGTAGTTACGGCTTTCGCGGAAAACGAGGTGGGCTATCTGCTTGAAGACCTTGTGCTGCAGGGCGGCGTGGATACCTCTCTTATCAAATGGGTTAAGTATGACGGTATCGGCAGAACAACAAGAAACGGTATCAACTTTACAGAGCGCGGCTTCGGCATCCGCGGCGCCGTCGGTACTTCCGATAGGGGACACACCGCAATAAGCCAGCTCAAGCCCGGCGATATAGACTGGGATTATATCTTCGGCGATCTCGGCGTGCGCTGGTTACATACCGGCGGCATCTACGCCGCTCTTTCCGAAAATTCGGCGGCGGTTGTTATAGAAGCCGTAAAGGCGGCAAAGAAATACGGCACGGTTGTTTCTTACGACCTCAATTACCGCCCGTCGCTTTGGAATGATATCGGCGGTGTAAAAAAAGCGCAGGAAGTAAACAGGGAACTTGCGAAATATGTGGATGTCATGATCGGCAATGAGGAGGATTTTACAGCTTGCCTCGGCTTTGAGGTAGAGGGCAATGACGCGGATCTGAAAGAGCTCAATATGGACGGCTATGTAAAAATGCTTGGAGAAGTCTGCAAGGCGTATCCGAATTTCAAGCTGATCGCCACAACGCTCAGAACCGTTATTACGGCAACCGAAAATTCATGGAAAGCCATATGCTACGCGGACGGGCAGATCTATCATTCAATAGAATTCCCCGCGCTGGAGATACTTGACCGCGTCGGCGGGGGAGACAGCTTTGCCTCCGGCCTTATATACGGCCTTATGACTTATGAAGACCCGCAGAAAGCAGTCAATTACGGCGTTGTGCACGGCGCGCTTGCAATGACAACGCCCGGCGATACTTCAATGGCGTCGCTCAAAGAGGTTGAGTCAAAGGTAAACGGCGGCTCCGCAAGAGTGCAAAGATAAATTTTATGAAAAGAGAGGAAAAATAATTATGTCAAACAAAATAGAAACACTTACTAAAATTCACGAAATCGGTATCGTTGCCGTAGTAAGGGCAACATCTGTTGAGCAGGCTGAAAAAATCACGGAAGCTTGTATAAAAGGCGGCGTAGCGGCAATAGAGCTCACATTCACGGTTCCCCATGCCGATGAGCTTATCAGGCGGCTTAGAGAAAAATACAACAACGGCGAAATCATCATAGGCGCCGGTACGGTTATGGACGCGGTTACCGCAAGAATAGCGATCCTTGCGGGCGCGGAATATATCGTAGCTCCCCATTTTGACCCTGAAACCGTAAAGTGCTGCAACAGATACGGTATTCCGTCCATGCCGGGTATTTATACGCCCACGGAGGCAGTTGCGGCAATGGAATACGGCGCAGATGTGCTTAAGGTATTTCCGGGCGCTGTTGCAAGTCCGGAATTTATAAAAGATATGCACGGTCCTATACCCAATATTGTTATGATGCCGTCGGGCGGCGTAAATGTGGATAATGTAAAGGATTGGATCAAAGCCGGCGCGTGGGCGTGCGGAGCGGGCTCATCGCTTATAACGGGCGCGAAAACGGGTGATTATGACAAGATCACCGAAACCGGCAGACTGTTTGTTGAGCGTATCAAAGAGGCAAGAGCCGAAATGGCAGCCGGCAAATAAAAATAAACGGCAATATGAAACCCCGTCAGAGTTTATGTTCTGACGGGGTCGTTTTTATCCATTTGTTTATTTTATATAATAAACCCTGTTTTCTTTTCTTGCCGCCGGGGCGGGGGCTTCGCCGTCCGCATATCCCACTATGCAGTGACCGATTCCCTCGTATTCTCCCTCAATACCAAGCTTTTTAAGAAGCTGTTTTCCTTCTTCAAGCTCAAATTCCTCTTTGGCGCGGTGTATCCAGCAGCTTCCAAGCCCAAGCTCGTCAGCCGCAAGCATCAGATTCTGCATAACAAGGCTGCCGTCATAAATGCCTGTGGGGCAGTCTTTTTTTACAAGAACGATAAGCACTGCGGGCGCGCCGTAAAACGGGTCGGCATTGCCGCCCATTATTTTTGCGTTGAGCGAGGACAGCGCATCGCGCGTCTTTTTATCGGTAACGCAGATGATAATACTGTCCTGCCTGCCCATGCCGCTGGGCGCATAAAGCCCGGCTTCTATTATCCGGTCAAGCATTTCCTGCGGCACAGGTTTGTCGCTGTATTTCCTTATGCTTCTTCTGGATTTAAGCTTTTCAATCATATCGCTCATTTAAAACACCTCGTAAAATATTGTATTTAAAAACAGCGCGGCACTGCTTTTATTGCTTTGTATGTTCGTCAAGGGTCAGGTAATAAGCCGGCAGAAATTCTTTTTTAAAATATTCAACCTCCGGCATATCTATGCTGTCCACAAGCTTTTCCTGCGCTTCAAGTGCCTTTTCAAACTCGCGGTTGCCCATGCGCGTTTCGTTTATACATTTTATAAGGGCGTCTATCTTATCGGCGGCTTTCACGATTTTCCAAAGCGCTCCGTCGCTTTCCTGCTTTTCAAAAAGCGAAGTATAGTCCGCCCTGAATTCCTCGGGCAGCATATCAAGCAGCCTTTTTCCCGCAATGGCTTCTACATTTTTGTAAACCTGTTTCATCTCGCTGCTGCCGTATTTCACGGGCGTGGGCATATCTCCCGTTATAACCTCGGTGGCGTCATGGTAAAGCGCAAGCAGGGCGCATCTTTCGGCATTGTAAGCTTTGCCGAATTTTTTATTGCCGATCATGCAAAGCGCATGCGCGATAACGGCAACATTATGGCTGTGCTCGGCTATATTTTCTTCCGCCGTGTTCTGCATGAGCGCCCAGCGGTTGATCAGCCGCATACGGCTTACCATTGCAAAAAAGTTACTCATTTTTATCTCTCTCTTCGTCCGCAAGCCTTATGCCGAGCTCATCAAGCTGAATGTCGTCAATAAAGGTGGGCGCGCCGCTCATAAGCTCGCTGGCGTTCTGCACCTTCGGGAATGCCGTAACATCCCTGAGGCTGTCCGCCGCGCATATGAGCATCGCAAGGCGGTCCAGACCGATTCCCATTCCGCCGTGCGGGGGAGAGGCATACTTGTACGCCTCAACAAGGAAGCCGAATTTCGCGTCTATTTCCTCACGCTCCATTCCCAGCAGCTCAAACATTTTATTCTGCAGATCGCAGTCCGTTATTCTCATAGAGCCGGAGGATAATTCGGTGCCGTTCAAAACAAGGTCAAAGGCTTTTGCGCGAACTCTTGCCTTGTCCGTTTCAAGGTAGGGGATACATTCCTCCATGGGCATTGTAAACGGGTGGTGCATAGCCGCCCATTCTCCGCTTTCCTCGTCATATTCAAAAAACGGCATTTCCGTTAACCATAGAAAATTCCATTTGCTCTTATCAATTATACCCAGCTCGTTGGCAACGGCAAGGCGGAGCGCGCCTAAAACGGAAAGCGTAAGCGCTGTTTTTCCGCTTATGATAAATATGCAGTCTCCCTTTTGCGCCCCGGTGCGCGCAAGCAACTCTTCAAGCTCGCCGTCCTTGAGGAATTTTGCAAAGGAGCAGGCGGGCGCGTCGTCTGCCCATCTGACATACGCAAGGCCCTTGGCGCCTATGCCTTTTGCATATTCGGTCAATTTGTCTATTTTCTTTCTGCTGTAAATGCCGGCGGCGTTCTTGGCAACGATACATCTTACCGTGCCGCCGTCCTCAACAGCGCTCTTGAATACGCCGAAATCGGTCTGAGCGGCCCAGTCGCTGATGTCCTGAAGCAGCATTTCAAACCTTGTGTCCGGCCTGTCGGAGCCGTATTTATTCATCGCGTCCGCAAAGGTCATTTTTGGCAGCGGGAGCTCAATATCAATATCCAGCGTTTCCTTCATCAGCTTTTTGATAAAGCCCTCTGCCGTATCCAAAATGTCCTGCGTATCCACAAAGCTCATCTCAAAGTCTATCTGCGTAAATTCCGGCTGGCGGTCTGCGCGCAGGTCCTCGTCCCTGAAGCACCTTGCAAGCTGTATATACCTGTCAAAGCCGGAAATCATGAGAAGCTGCTTATAGATCTGGGGGCTCTGGGGCAGAGCATAGAATTTGCCGTTGTGTATCCTGCTCGGAACCACATAATCCCTTGCGCCCTCCGGCGTGGATTTTATCATCATCGGCGTTTCTATTTCAATGAAGTCGTTGTCATAAAAATATTCGCGGGCGATTTTGGCAATCTTATGGCGCATGATTATATTTTGCGTCAGCTTCTCATTCCTGAGCGCGATATAGCGGTATTTCAGTGCGGTTTCCTCGCCCACCTCTGCCGCTTTTGAAACCTCAAACGGCGGAGTCTGCGCCTTGCTTATGATTCTTAATTCCTTAACATTTATTTCAATATCGCCGGTGGGCAGCTCCGCATTTTTGCTTACTCTTTCCACTACCGTTCCCACGGCGGCAAGCACATATTCGCTTCTTACGCTCTGCGCCTTCTCAAAAATGTCTCTGCCGGTTTTGTCCCCGAAAGAGAGCTGTACGATCCCGGTTCTGTCCCTCAAATCAATAAATATAAGGTTCCCAAGATCCCTCTGGCGCTGCGCCCAGCCGAAAAGCGTAACCTCTCTGCCGCAGTCTTCAAGCCGCAGCGCGCCGCAATAATCTGTTCTTTTCAGTCCTTTAATCGTGTCCATTCTGCGCTCCTCCAACTATTCTTCGTTCTTACTGTCCAACCCGAAAAGGGCTTTAAAATCAATCTCCTCGCCGTTTACGGTAAGGTCGTTCAGTTCCTTTTCAAGCGAAATGCTGTAAAATCCGCTGACAAAGGTCTGCAGCGCGATTTCGCTCTCTTCTCCGCTTTCCATATTTTTCAGCTTCGCTATGCCGCTGTCAATCTCGTCGTCGCCGAGCACAACCGTGTATTGCGCGTCCAGCTTGTTCGCGTATTTCATTTGCGCTCTAAGACCCCTGCCGTTTATGTCGTAAATACAGGTGTAGCCCTCCTCGCGCATATCCTTGGCAATATCGGCAGCTTTCAGTTTGGCTTTTTCACCGACCGCGGCTATGAACAGATTCGGCTTAGCCTCCTTAGGAAACTCGCAGCCCTGCGCCTCCATAAGCAGCAAAAGCCTTTCAAGCCCCAACCCGAAGCCGAGCGACGGCGTCTTCTGCCCGCCGAGCTCTTCTATAAGCCCGTCATACCTGCCTCCGGCGCAGACCGCGCCCTGCGCGCCTATGGAATTTGAAATAAATTCAAACACCGTTTTCGTGTAATAGTCAAGCCCGCGCACAATCTTCGGATTCACGGTAAAATCCACATCAAGCGCTTTAAGGTATTTCTTTACTTCCTCAAAATGTTCTTTACACTCGTCGCAGAGATAATCAAGCACTACGGGCGCGTCCTTCGCAATCTCCGAGCATACGGGGGATTTGCAGTCAAGTATGCGCATCGGATTTCGTTCAAGCCTGTCCCTGCATGTGTCGCAAAGCGTATCTTTTCTGCCGGAAAAATATGCCTTCAGCGCCTTGTGGTATTCCGCGCGGCATACGGGGCAGCCTATCGAATTTATTTCAAGAGAAAGGTCTTTTACGCCAAGCTCTTTAAAATATGCGCTTGCAAGCGATATGATTTCCGCGTCGGCAAGAGGGGAGTCCGCGCCGAAGCACTCCACGCCGAACTGGTGAAATTCACGGAGCCTGCCGCTCTGCGGCTTTTCATAACGGTAGCAAGAGGTTATATAGTATACCTTTTGCGGTAATGCCTCGTTGCTCAGCCCGTTTTCCAGAAAGCTTCTTGCGGCGCCGGCCGTGCCCTCCGGGCGCAGCGTAATGCTCCTGCCGCCTTTGTCGTCAAAGGTGTACATCTCCTTTTGAACAACATCCGTTGTATCTCCCACGCCGCGCTGAAAAAGCTCCGTATGCTCAAATACAGGCGTGCGTATCTCTTTGAACCCGAATCTTTCGGCAATATCTCTTGCCGTATTTTCAACATATTGATTTTTGTACGCCTCTTTGGGCAGCATATCCTTTGTGCCTTTAACGGCCTTTGTAATCAGTGCCATATCCATCACCATGTAAAAAGTAAATTTAAATTGTGCGTTTTTGCACAAATAATCTCTGTTACAAAAACAGGGCGGGTATTAACCTGCCCAGTTCTTTTTAAGAATTATAACGCGGGTTCACGATTTCCCGCCATTCAAAATCGCCTCTTTCAACGCCCCTTATAAGCGCCTCCGCCGTTGCTATATTTGTTGCATACGGAATATTGTGAACATCACAAAGCCTGAGCAGATCATTGTCGTTGGGCTCGTGCGGCTTGGGATTCAGCGGATCTCTGAAAAAAATCAGCAAATCTATTTCGTTGCACGCAATACGGCTCGCGATCTGCTGGCCGCCGCCCTGGCTGCCGGAAAGAAAGCAGTTTATCTTGAGCCCCGTGGCGTCGTGAACCAGTTTCCCTGTTGTTCCGGTAGCGCACAGGTCGTGCCGGCTCATAATTCCGCAGTAAGCAATGCAGAACTGAACAAGCAGCTCCTTTTTAGCGTCATGTGCAATAAGTGCAATATTCATAAAATACCTCTTTATTCCCTCTCTTTAAATCTTTTACCTGACATATTGACAATTCATGAATATTTAAATTCCGTATCAACATAATAACATAATTTATATCTTTGTTCAATAATTTTATTATAAAAACTAAAAACTTAATTTAAAAGCGTGCCCGTGCTTTGGGCGGCTTCCGCGTCTGAACTGTCCGAATAGTAATATTCCAATATAGAAGCCGTTATCTCCGCCGTGGATGTGCCGGAGCCTGCAAGCTCTATAACGGAGGCGACGGCAACTTCCGGATTTTCGTACGGGGCAAAGGTGATAAGAAAGCCGTTGTTTACATTCTCGCCGTTCTTGATTACCTGAGATGTACCGGTTTTGCAGGCAACATCAACGCCTACATTGCTGAAAATGCTGCTCAGCGTGTTCTGCTGCGCAACCATTCTCATACCCTCTTTAACAATGGTGAAGGTGCTGTCTGAAATATTCAGCTCTTCCGCAACGGTAGTGCCGGTTTCGTCTATCGCGCCGCTGGAGGTGTTGATAACGGATTTCACAAAATGCAGCTCGTACCGCGTGCCGCCGTTTGCAAGGGTAGCGCAGTAATTTGCAAGCTGCAACGGGGAAAACAGATTGTCCGACTGACCGATCGCGCTTTGAATCGTATCGCCCATTTGCCAGGTTGTGCCGTACTTTTCCGCGCTTGCAGGACCGGCGAGCACGCCCGCTGCCTCGCTGATTTCAACGCCCGTTTTTTCTCCCAATCCAAACATAGAGGCGTATTCGTTCATTTTTGTAATGCCCAGCTGATCGGCGCAGTTATAAAAGAAGATGTTGCAGGAATCCCGCAGCGCCGTTCGCACGGTTTCGCTTCCGTGCGCTGTGCTGTTCAGACATTGGAAGGTTATATCGTAATACTGCCATGTGCCGCGGCAGGTGAAGGTGGTGGTTTCGTCAATTATGCCTTCCTCAAGCGCCGCGCACGCCATCGCCGGCTTAAAGGTGGAGCCGGGCGCATAGGTGCCTAACGCAAAGCGGTTAAAGAGCGGCTGGCTGGAATCGGAGGCAAGCGATGAGTAATCGTTGTAATAATCCTCAAGGTCATAGGTGGGATAAGAAGCGGCGGCAAGGATTTCGCCCGTGTTGACATCTACAACAACTACGGCGCCCGCACTGTCCGTTTCGTCCACCTCAAGGCAGGTTGCCTCAAGCTGTTCCTGAGCCAAAAGCTGTAAATCCCTGTCTATGGTAAGCACAACCGTGTTGCCCTGCACAGGCTCTTTTGTGACCTCCTTGGTAACATTGCCGTCCGCGTCAATCGTTATCGTAAGCTCGCCGGGTGTGCCGCGCAGCTCGCTTTCCATAGCTGATTCTATACCGCTTTCGCCGATCGTATCTGTAATACTGTAGCCCTCGTCCTTAAGCTCCGCGTATTCCTCCGCGTTGATTTGACGCACGGTGCCGAGTATATGCGGCGCAATCGAGGAATCGGCGTATTCCCTGTATGTAACGGCAAGCACATCCGCCCCAAGGTATGTTTCGCTGTCCTCTTTGATTGCCGCAACCGTTTCGTCGCTCACATCATCCGCAATCGTTATGGGATTTTCTATAGAGAATTGCAGCCTTGTAAGCTCATAGCGTATAGCGCCTATTTTGAGCGCCGTGGCGGTGTCATAATCCTCAAGACCGTATTTTTCAACCATTGCGTCAAAGCAGTTCTGCGCAGTGGCATAGCTTTGAAGGTCAAACATATCCTCGCTTTTCATCGTGGTAACGGCGGACTCGTCGTCGGTAAACGCAACCGTGTTCCCGTTAAGCTGAAGCGGAAGATTGTTTACATATTCCTCGCCGTTCGCCTCAAAAAGCTCTATTAAGCTCAAAATAATGGCGTTGCGTTCGGCGTTTTCACTGCTGGAAGGGAAGTAAACGGCGTCCAGAATGATGGAATTGCCCTGCCTGTTCGTAACAAGCGGATTTCCGTTTCTGTCCACGATTTCGCCCCTTGCCGCCTCTATGGTAACGGTATAGGTGCTCACGGTGCTGTTCTGCGAAAGGTAAAACTCACCGTTGATAATCTGTATATCGTAAAGCGCGTAGCCGAATGTGCAAACCAGTGCAATAACAAGAATAATAGCTATGGCGCTTCTGGAACTGAAATGTCTGCTTTTCAATATGACCGCTCCCTGTGGATTATGGATTTAATTGCCTTATCGGCTTGTTCAGCGCTTTTTTTACGGGCTTCAGGCTGAAATAAATGACCGGCGTTACAGCCAGCGTGTAAACGGCGCAGGGCAAATAAAAGGTGAACAGACTCAGCTCCGCGCCCTGCACATCCCGGATTATGATGAAAAACAGCCAGTAAAGCAGGCAGTAAAGGAAGATGAATACCGCGCTGAAAATGAAATTCGCAATAAAATTATTTCTGATAATATATGTGACGAGCGCCGAACAGAAAAAGCATACTATGCACATATAAACAGCGTTAAAGCCGAGGTGAACGCCTGAGCTGAGATCCCAAAGCAGTCCGCCGGCAAGGGCAAGCCCCGCCGCAAACAGCTCATCCTCTCCGGTGCCTAAAATCATACAGACCGGCAGAAGTAAAAAGCACCTTGCGCCGCCGATTTCAATCGTGAGCCCGTCCGTATTCTGTATCAGCACCGCGGCGGCGGTCAGCACAAAATAGACCGCTGTTTTAAGCGCGCGCTGTTTAGAGGAAAGCTCCATTACTCCGCCTCGCTTTCATACCCTGTAAGCACAAGGCATTCGGAAATATTGTTTACATCCACTCCCGGTTCTATAACGGCGTAATAGGAAACAGAGGCGGTGTCCTCGTCAATCTCCGCAACCGTGCCGATGATCAGACCCTCCGGTATTTTTCCGCTGATTCCGGCTGTCGCAATTATGGAGCCGTATGTAACGGAGGTAGCCGAATCCAGATTGGCAAGTATACATTGGCCGTTCGTTGCAAGCTCCGCCCTGCCGGTAACATAGGAGATCTCGCCGGAAACGATGTCGTAGGCGGAAACGGAAAAATCGGGGTCAAGTATGGTTTTTACAACGCTGTAGGTGGGGTATGCCCTGTATATGATACCCACCAGATAGCTGCCGTAAAGTACGGCGTCGCCCTCGCTGATCCCGCTTGAGGTGCCTTTGTTGATTGTATAGGAGCCGAAAATATCCGCGGCGTCCCGGCTTACGGCTTTGGCCTCAACAAAGGTGTAATCCGGGTTTTCCTCTTTAAGCTCAAGCGCTTCCTTGTAAAGCTCGTTTTGCTTTTGCAGGTTTTCGTAATCCGCAAGCTGCTCCTGCAAAGCGCCCACCTGATTTTCAAGCTCTTCTATTCTTTCAAGATATTCGGTGTTGCCCGTGGCTTCTCCGAAAACATAGGTTATGCCGTCCGAAATCTTTGTGGCAAGCCAGTTTGCCGGCGTGAATATTGTGCCGATGATGCTGGACTGCGCCGTTTCTCCGCGCCCGTTTGCCGCGCATATCAGCGCCCCCACAAGCAGAAGTGCAATAATGCCCGCTATGATCTTGAAGCGTCTGCTCCCAAAAAGCTCTTTCATTTTATTATCGCGCCCTTCTGAGTTTTACTGATGTGCCGATGGCAACGACCTCCATCGGGTTTTCCGGCAGATGAACTGCAATCTTCGTTTCCTTGCAGATAAGCTCCGGCAAGCCTCTTAAAAGCGCCGTGCCGCCGGTGAGATATATGCCTCTGTCCAGTATATCCGCGGCAAGCTCGGGCAGGGTCACCTCAAGCGCCGCTCTTATGCCGTCAATAATTTCGCTTACGGGCTGTGACAGTACCTGCCTTATCTCTTCGCTTGTGACTTCGATTGAATTGGGCAGACCGTTGGTAAGGTTGCGCCCGCGGACCTCCATCGCCCCTTCTCCGTCATATTCGGAAACGGAGCCGATCTTGATCTTTATGTCCTCTGCCGTAACATCGCCTATCAGCAGATTATGTTCTTTTTTCATATGATTGATTATCGCTTCGTTCAGCTCGTTTCCGGCAACCTTTACGCTTTTTCTTGCCGCTATTCCGCCCAAGCTCATAACCGCAATATCGCAGGTGCCGCCGCCTATGTCTACCACCATTGATCCGGACGCTTCAAAAACGGGCAGCCCGGCGCCGAGCGCGGCTGCCATCGGCTCCTCAATCAGCTCAACCTGCTGCGCTCCTGCGGCTATTGCCGCGTCCTCAACAGCACGCCTTTCCACCTCCGTAACGCCGATTGGCACGGTAATTACGATCCTCGTTTTTGTAAACATAGAGGTCTTGGACGCTCTGTAGATAAAATTGTGCAGCATATCCGCGGTCATATCAAAATCGGCGATAACGCCGTCCTTCAGCGGCTTTACCGCAATAATCGAACCGGGCGTGCGCCCAATCATAGACTTTGCCTCGTTCCCGGTGGCAAGCACCCTGCGGGATTTTACATCAACCGCAACAACGGATGGCTCCCTTATCAGTATCCTGCCTTTTCTGTCGCAGATGATTGTATTTTCGGTTCCGAGGTCAATTCCCAAATCCTTTGTAAGTATCATTAAAATTCTCTCACTTTCGAAACAAAACGGCTTAGAAGCCTGAATAATTTTTCAGCTATAGAGTATTATATATTAATTAAGATTTTATAACAATACAAATTTGCAAATTTAACAAATTTTTCAACAAAAAGCCGGCGGCTCAGCCTGTTCGCTTTGCCGCCGGTAAAATCAGAATTATAAATCGGTTGTAAATTCATATCCCTGCTGCCTTATTTCATCTATAACGCTGCCTAAAATATTCGCGTTTGTCTCGCTGACCGCGTGAAGCAGTATGATCGCGCCGCTGTGGGTTGAAGATGTGATGGTTTCCAAAGCCTCATCCTCATCCGGCTGGTTTGAAACATCCCAGTCCGCATAAGCAAAGCTCCAGAATACGCTTGTGTATCCGAGCTCCGCCGCCAGCGCTAAGGTCTGCTCGCTGAAAACCCCCTCCGGGAAGCGGAAATAACGCATTGTATAATCAAAGTTTTCCTCAACATAATCGTGTAAAAGCGTGATTTCCTCCTGTGCCGTTTCAAGGTCTATCTCTGTCATATTATAGTGTGAGTAGCTGTGATTTGCAAGGATATGCCCCTCGTTGATCATTCTCAAAACAAGCTTGGGGTTTTCCGTGACATAATCATATGTGCAAAAGAATATGGCCTTAACATCCTTTTCGGCAAGCGTGTCCAAAATCTGCTCCGTGTAGCCGTTTTCATAGCCCTCGTCAAAGGTCAGGCATATAGTGTTATCCTCCTCGGCAAGCAGCCACTGCGCGCTCAGCTCGCTGTATTTGTTCTGCAGCTTTTCAGGCTCCGCGGGGCGTTCGTGGTCGGTTATATTGCCGACGCCCCAGATAACGGGCTGCGTGCTGTATTCAACAAGGTCAAGCTTGCTGCCGTTTGCCGCGTCCGCCTCAAGCGTGGTGTCCGCCACATTTGTTGTGCTCTGCTCCGTGGTATCCGCCAAAGAGCCGTTCTCCTCACTGTCCGTGTCAACGGAGCAGGCGCTCAGCGCCGCGCAGGCGGCAAATATGAGCGGCGCCGTTTTATAAAAAATTTTTCTTTTAAACATAAAAACTCCTCCTGCAATTATTTTTTGCAGGAGGCGCAGTGTTAGAAGTGGTATTTTTTTAATTTTTTTCGGCTTCCTCAACGCTTTTTTGCTTTAAGTACGCGTTTATAAAGCCGTCTATATCGCCGTCCATAACAGCGTTAATATTTCCCATTTCAAAACCCGTTCTGTGGTCTTTTGCCATTGTATAAGGCATAAACACATAAGATCTGATTTGGCTGCCCCATGCGATTTCCTTTTGATCGCCCTTTATATCCTCTATTTTTTCAAGATTTTCACGCTCTTTGATTTCAACAAGCTTTGATTTAAGCATCCTCATGGCAACCTCGCGGTTTTGGTGCTGTGAGCGCTCTATCTGGCAGGAAACCACAATGCCGGTCGGCAAATGCGTAAGGCGCACCGCGGAGGAGGTCTTGTTTACCTTTTGCCCGCCTGCGCCGGACGCCCTGTAAAAATCTGTTTTAAGATCCTCTTCTCTGATTTCGACATCCACATCGTCGTCAATTTCGGGCATTACCTCAAGGGATGCAAAGGAGGTATGCCTTCTGCCTGAGGAATCAAAAGGCGATACGCGCACAAGGCGGTGGATACCCATCTCGCCCTTGAGATAGCCGTAGGCGTTTTCGCCCTCAATCAGTATCGTTGCGCTTTTCAGCCCGGCAACATCGCCGTCCAGGTAATCCAGCGTGGAAACCTTGTATCCGTGCCGCTCGCCCCAGCGGTTATACATCCTGAACAGCATTTCCGCCCAGTCCATAGCCTCCGTGCCGCCGGCGCCGGCATGGAATGTCAAAAGCGCGTTCTTGGAATCGTATTCCCCGTTTAAAAGCGTAGTCAGCGTAAGCGCCTCAACACGCTTTTCAATATCGTCAACGGAGCTGCGGCATTCCTCCAGCATGCTTTCGTCGCCGTCCTCGTTGGAAAGCTCTATCATCATCAGCGCGTCCTCGTAATCGTTTTTAAGTGACGCATAGCTCTCAAGCTTGGCTTTCAGCGTGCCTGTTTTTTTAAGTATTTTTTGGCTCTCTTCGGCATTGTCCCAAAAATCGGGAGCAGCCGCCTTTGCTTCAAGTTCCTCAACCTCTTTTTGCACATGGTCTATGGCAAGCGCCTCTTTTAAATTTTCTATCGGCTTTTTGCTTTCAAGCAGCCGCAGCCTTAAATCATCAAACTCAATCATAGTATTTCCTCTGCCTCTGATAATATAAAAAATAGTAAAACCGTAAAATCAGTATATGATATTATATAAAACTTTATCCGTTATTTCAAGCCCGTTTTTAAGGGCGGCTGCAAGTTCAAAATATATTTATTTATTTTTAATCAAAACATTGATTTTTTGTGTTAATGTAATGTATAATGAAATGAAAAACGAACCAATGCAATAAGCTTAAGGAGAATTTTATGTTCCTTTATGATAATCAGAAATGCCCCGTCTGCGGCGACCCTTTTAAAGAAGGGGACGATATAGTTACCTGCCCGGAATGCGGCACGCCGCATCACCGTGCCTGTTATGAAAAAACAGGCAGATGCGCCAATTACAGCCTGCATGCACAGGGGTTTGATTACAGGAAAACGCAAAGCGAAAAACAGCAGGCGCAGCAAAACGCCGCGCGGCAGGTCGGAGAATATTATGTGCCGCCGAACAAAGACGCGCAGGGCGGCGCGGCAGAAAGGCAGACCCAAAGCGAATATACGCATATTCCGATGGGTCCGGCAGCCGAACCCGGCAGAAAATCCTCCTTTGTATTTAAAAAGGATGAGAAAATAGGCGGCGTCCTGCTTTCAGATATAATAACGGTTGTGGGCTCAAATTTTATGAAATTCATAACCAAATTCAGAAAAAATAAGAAAATCAGCTGGAATTGGAGCGCGTTCATTTTCGGCCCTTATTATCTGTTTTTCAGAAAGCTGTACGGTCCGGGAACCCTTTTCCTCGCAATCGAATTTGCCGTAAGAGTTGCATTGAATCTTATCTTTTCCGGTCAGTTGGCTGATTTTTCATCCGGTCTTGCTTCAATTATAAATAATATGCCTGACACATACGGCGAATATTTTTCGCAGATCAGCAGTCTGATGCTTTCCTCGGGCGTTATGAAGGCGTATTTGATTTTGTTTGCGGTCATTTTTGCGCTGCATATGATTATCGCCATGTTTACGGACAGGATTTACAAAAACAAAGTGTATTCGATTATTCAGGATGTGGATAATCGGCTTGAATCAGATTCCGTTGCGCCTGTTATGCCGCTCATGTTTCAGGGAAATGAAAACAAGTCTAAAGTGGAAATAAGAAAGCTTTTCCTTGCAGGTAAGGGCGGCGTCAGCTTTACAGCGCCTTGCCTTGCGTATCTTGTACTGAGCGTAATATCCAATCTGATTGCGTATCTGTAAAATTCGGTTTATTATTAAAAAATTTTTATATATTACGGAGGATTTTGACTGTGAAAGTAAGAAAGGCTATTATTCCGGCAGCAGGCATGGGAACAAGAGTGCTTCCCGCTTCAAAGGCAGTACCGAAGGAAATGCTCAATATTGTTGACAAACCCGCTATACAGTATATCGTGGAGGAGGCGTTTGCGTCCGGCATAGAGGAAGTTCTTGTTGTCACAAACAGGAATAAAGGCGCTATTGAGGACCATTTTGACCACGCCTATGAGCTTGAGGATAAGCTCAGGGGCAACGAAAGCAAGAAAAAAATCTATGAGGATGTGCTTGCCTGCTCTGAATTCGGCAATATATATTTCCTGCGCCAAAAGATTACCAAAGGGCTCGGCCACGCCGTTTTGTGCGCCAAAAATTTTGTGGGCAACGAGCCGTTTGCCGTCCTCTACGGCGACGATGTCATTCTTTCCGAAACCCCCTGCACAAAGCAGCTTTGCGACGCGTATGAAAAATACGGCAAGGGTGTTGTGGGCGTTAAAGAGGTTCCCGGTATGGCTATCACAAAATATTGCTCGCTTAAGACGGAACCGCTGGAGGGCAACTGCTACAGCTGCACAGATATGATTGAAAAGCCTAAGCCGGAGGAGATCATGGGCAATTTCTCTATCCTCGGCAGAGTGGTGCTCCCACCGCAGATTTTTGATATTCTTGAACACACACCGCTCGGCACCGGCAACGAGCTTCAGCTTACGGACGCCATGAAAACGCTTGCCCAAACAGAGGGCGTTATAGCCGTTGATTACGAGGGTGTGCGTTATGATATGGGCAATAAGTTCGGTATTCTTCAGGCTAATATTGAAGTGGGCATGAATCATCCCGAAACCAAGGATGAGCTTAGGGCATATATCAAAAAAATAGCCGCCGAGCTTGATTAATATTTGATTCGAGGGGATTTTTTGAGCAATTATTATAATCCCGATCCTTACGGAAACGGAAATCAGCAGAATAACGGCTACGGCGGTCAGCAGCAAAACGGTTATCAGCAGCCGAGCGGCAATCAACAGCAAAATCATTATAACAATTATGTTGAAATGCAAAAGCAGGTTCTGTTCTATAAGACGCAAGCAAAGGAAGAACGGCGGCAGATCAGGCAAATCGGCAATATGATGGGCGCCTGTGTGCTCGCTTTCCTGATTATCCAGTTTATCGCGTCGTTTGTTCTTGTTTCAAACAGAACGGCTTATGCGCTTTACCAAACTTCGTCTGTATTCCAGGACAGCTACGGCATTTTATTTGTAGAGCTTTTGGCTGTTGTAATGCCGTTCGGCGTCATGGCGTTCCTGAACAGGGATAAGTATACGGAAACGCCGCTTATACCGAATAAGCATATAAAAATCACAGATCTCGGCCTTTGGGTAGGCTTCGGAATGGTGTGCTGTATCGCGGCGGATTATATCGTTGCCATGATGATGAGCATTTCCCAAATGTTCGGTTATGAATTGACGCAGTCGGAATCCCTCGCGCCGGAAAATCTTTTTGCCTGCCTTATGTCCGTTTTGTCAACGGCAGTTGTACCCGCCGTGTGCGAGGAGTTTGCCATGCGCTGCTGCTCGCTCGGTCTGCTGAAAAAATACGGCAAGGCGTTCGGCGTAATCGCGGTATCGCTTGTTTTCGGCTTGCTGCACGGCAATCTTATCCAGTTTGTTTTCGCAACGATTGTGGGTCTTGTGCTGGGCTTTGTAACGGTTAAAACAGACAGTGTCATTCCCGCAGTGCTGATCCATGGCTTTAATAACGGCATGAGCGTGGTCGTGCTCGTTGTTGAATACTTTTTTAACAGCGATGCCGGCGATAATATAAGCGCCTTCATGTTTATCTTTTGGATCGTTGTGGGCATAGCGTGCGCAATTATACTTGCGATAAAGCATAAACTCAGCTTAACGGAAAGCAAGCCGAAGCAGCCGTTTGCCAATACGCTGCCGATGAAAGTGGGCGCTTTCATCAGCTCGCCGGTGCTGATTATCTCAAGTTTTTATCTTATTTATTCCGTTTTAACAAGTATTCAGAGCCTGTAGGTGTTTTATGGATCCGTATATGCAGGAGGCGTTGTCGCTCGCAAAGCAAAGCTTTGATGCGGGCGAGGTGCCCGTGGGCGCCGTTGTCGTTAAGGACGGCGTTGTTGTGGGCAGAGGAAAAAATATGCGTGAAAGCGGCAAAAACGCGCTGCTTCACGCGGAAATATGCGCCATAAACGAGGCTTGTAAAAACCTCGGCGGCTGGCGGCTTTGGCAGTGCGAAATGTATGTAACGCTTGAGCCGTGCCCGATGTGCGCGGGCGCGATTATAAATTCGCGCATAAAAAAAGTTACCTTCGGCGCGTATGATAAAAAAGCCGGCTCGTTCGGCTCCGTTATTGATTTTAACAGCCTGCCTTATAACCATAAGCCGCAGATTGCCGGAGGCGTTGAGGAGGCGGAATGCGCCGCCCTGCTATCGCTTTTTTTTGAAAGGCTGCGCAAAAGCAGAAGCAAAAAAGCATCTCCGAACAGCGAAAATAATATCGCTCAGCTTTAGCTGAAAATATAAATGAAATAATACAGATTCAATAAATGTTGGGGTGGGAATCTCAACATTTATTTTTTTTTGAAAAAGAAATAGACATATTCCCAAAAAGCCAATACAATCAAGCTGCTACACCAAAAGAAAGGCCGGAAGGAATATGCCCAGTTAAGATATGATCAAAAAATACTCGGATTACAAGATGTAATCGTAATAAAAGTTGAAGAAAAAAATTGAAATATATAACACCGGTGTCCCTGCCGCGGCGCAGATACAAAGCATATTCATGATTGCAGAATACAAAGAGGTGCGCGCATTTCGTACCGCGCAAAGTCCTTAACGCTTGTATACCGAAAAAGAAGATCTTAGATACACTGCAAAAGAGAACAAAGCGAAAAACGGACGGTGCTTGTTGGGAAGTGTTAATTTTTCATTGTTTAACGAAATTGTAATGGGATTGAAATTCCGAAATTCCGTTATCAAGGATGGACTGTTCAATTGCCTCTTCTATGTCTGCCTATAAGAGAGGCATAGGAATGAACCTTGGTAAAATGCTGGATTCTTTTTA
>CAYOPQ010000025.1:0-6519 GCA_964405895.1 uncultured Bacteroides sp.
TTTTATAATAAATAACGGCATTTTTTAATATTTCGGATTGCCCGTGATATAATAATTTCGGGTGATATTTATGATTGAACAAGATACAATAAAGCTTCTGCGCGAATGTGACGCCGGTGTAAAAATGGGCATTTCCTCTATAAATAATGTTATAGATTACGCGCAGTCCGAACAATTAAAAAGCTCTTTGATTAACTGTAAAACAGAGCATGAGCAGTTTGCCGACGAAATGACCGATCTTTTAAACCGTTATTCTGACGACGGCAAAGACCCGAATCCGATTGCAAACGGAATGAGCTGGATCAAAACAAATGTTATGCTGAGCGTTAATCATTCCGATTCAATTATTGCTGATCTAATGACCGACGGGTGTAATATGGGTGTAAAATCGCTCAGCAAATATCTGAACGAGTATCAGGCCGCTGACGAGGCATCAAAGGATATCGCAAAAAGAATCATTGAATCGGAAAACAGGCTTGCCGGCGAAGTAAGAGCTTTTCTCTAAGCTCTTACTTTATTTAGAATATAGCTTCTTAATCGGCAGCAATCCGACCGAGCTGCTTGTTTTTTAATCAGAAAATTTGCTCTTTATCTTTTCATAGATTTCAACGATTTTAAACCGAATCTCATATTCACTGTCTGCATATACAAGTTTCTGCTCATCTTCATCAAGATAATCGTTTATCTCATCATCTGTTGCCGCGGGAAGACATATGGCGGGGAACATAACGCACCACCAGTTTTGACCCTGCGCCTCCCCTATTTCGATTTTTAGCGCATTATAAATTCCGCTCGGCAGAGTAATGTTTTCATACTCCCGCGTATTAAAATATTCTTTATCAACATATACATTGACTTCATAGCTGCTGTCGTTCTCTCTGAGGCAATCCTCGGCAGCTTTTTGAAAAACATCTATATTTTCCTTGCAAAGCTCAATTGTTGTTTCTATCGAGTCTGAGGATGCAAACAGAGTTTCGCTTTCCTCCAGAACAGCATCACGCACTTTCAGCTTTAATTCCTGATCCTCCTCGCTGTCTGAATTTGCAAGTATATGAAGTCTGAAAACTTCATTTGCTATATTTTCACTTGTTTTTATAAACGGCGCGATATATGCGCTGACAATTACAAGTAAAATCAGCACCGGAACAAAAATCTTTGCATATTGAATGATTTTATTGCACATAAAAAAACCTGCCTTTCGCAAAAAGTCTTGGCAGGTTTTCTTGATTTTATTCAGTAATTTTAACGATTTTACAGCCCTTTCTGACCGGGGTACAGATATCAATATCCTTTGCTGCATTTTTCAGTTCGGCAGCAGCTTTTTCGGCATCCTCTTTCTTTTCAAATATGCCGAACACGGTAGGGCCGCTGCCGCTCATGCACACGCCTAAAGCATGATTGCTTTTCATGGTTTCTTTTATATCAATTCGGTTCGGAACTTCAATAAACTGCTCAAAAACATTTTCAAGCCTTGAGCTGATCTCTCTTATGTTCTGCGACTGTATTGCGCAAAGCATACCGAATTTATCCGGCGTTCTGTTTTTGCCGTATTCATCAAACTGTCTGTACGCATATGCGGTATTGACTTCAAAGTCCGGTTTAGCAAGCACGATATAGCATTTTTTAAGCGGCTTTACCTTGCTGAGCTTGTCGCCGATACCCTGCGCAAGCAAGGTCCCTCCTGTTAGGCAAAAAGGCAAGTCGGCGCCTATTTTAACGCCGATTTCGCACAGCTGCGCTTCAGACAATTCGGTTTTATAGAGCTTGTTCAGTGCAATTAAAACAGCCGCGCCGTCCGCGCTGCCGCCGGCAAGACCTGCGGCGTGCGAGATTTTTTTAACAATATCAATATGGATTCCCTTATTTTTCTTTTTTGTGTATTTGAAAAATGCCTCCGCGCTTTTCCAGCAAATATTTTTCTTATCAACGGGAACACCCTTCGTTTTGCAGGTGATGGATATTTTTCCCGATTTATTTTCCGTAACGGTAACCGTATCATGTGTGCTTACGCTTTGCATAATCATGAACAGATCATGATATCCGTCATTTCGTTTTGAAATAATATCAAGCATAAGGTTGATTTTTGCGTATGCGTTAATTTTAATCTCCATATGTATCTTCCTGTTTCAATTCTTCCAAAAATTCTTTTATTCTTTCAGCAGCCTTTCTGATATTTTCAATGGAATAGCAGTAAGAAACGCGTATAAAGCCTTCCCCGCATTTACCGAACGCGTTGCCCGGCACAACGGCTACACGCTTTGAATAAATCAGTTTCTCGCAGAATTCATTGCTTGTAAGGCCTGTGGATTTTATAGAGGGAAATACATAAAACGCGCCCTGCGGTTCAAAGCATTCAAGCCCCATCTCGTTAAATATATTCACCGTGTATCGGCGGCGCATATCATAATCGCTTTTCATCTTTTCAATATCGCTTTCACCGTTTTGCAGGGCGTCCAATGCGGCATACTGCGAGGTGGTGGGGGCGCTCATTATAGCGAACTGGTGAAGCTTAGACATCTGCGAAATCACCTCTGAAGGGCCTAAAGCGTAGCCGAGCCGCCAGCCCGTCATAGAATAAGTTTTTGAAAAGCCGTTTATAACGACCGTTCTTTCCCTCATTCCCTCTATGGATGCGATGGAGCAATGCCCCTCTTCGCTGTATGTCAGCTCACTGTATATCTCATCAGACAAAACAAAAAGATTATGCTTGATGATTACCTTGCTTATGGCTTCAAGCTCGCTCCTGCGCATGATTGCGCCTGTCGGGTTATTCGGATACGGCAAAATCAACAGCTTTGTTTTCGGAGTTACGGCGTTTTCTATTTCCTCTGCCGTCAGCTTAAAATTATTTTTCGCTTTTGTTTCTATGCTGATGATTTCGGCTCCGCAGGTTTGAGCAATCGGCCGGTAGCAGACAAAGGAAGGCTCTACGAGCAGAACCTCATCCCCGGGATTGATGAGCGTGCGGATCGCCATATCAATCCCCTCCGAGCCGCCTACGGTTACCAGCACTTCATTTTCGGGATTATATTCAATATTATATTTGCGGCAGTAAAACGCCGAGATTTCTTTGCGCAATTTAATCATTCCCGCGTTCGCGGTATAACGGGTAGCGCCCTTATCCAGGTAATTGATCGCTGTGTTTCTGATATGCCACGGGGTAAGAAAATCCGGCTCGCCGACGCCGAGTGAGATAACATTTTCCATCTCCTCAGCCAATGAGAAAAATTTTCTTATACCGCTCGGCTCAATGCTTTTTATACTTTTATTCAGCAGTTCGTCATAATTTATCACAGGGATATATTCCCCCTGTCGTCCTTAGGCTCATTGGTGAGGAATACGCCGTTTTCCTTGTACTTTTTAAGTATAAAATGCGTGGCGGTCGATACCACGCCCTCAAGCGGAGAAAGCCTTTGCGCAACAAACATGGCAACCTCATGAAAAGACTTATCCGTTACAATCACCGTAAGGTCAAACGCACCGCTCATAAGATAAATGGCTTCCACTTCTTCAAGCTTTGATATTCTCTCTGCAACATCGTCGAACCCATGGCCGTATTTCGGCTGGATTTTAAGCTCAATCAAAGCGGTAACGGTTTGGGAATCCGTTTTTTCCCGATTGATAAAGGTCTTGTACCCTTTGATAACGCCGCTGTCCTCAAGCAGCCTTATTTCATCGGCAACCTCTTTTTCCGTCACACCCAGCATTACGGCAATATCCTTATTGGAAAGCCTTGCATTGTCCTCAAGTATTTTCAGTAATTTTTCAGTCATATTAATACGATTTCCTTTCTAAACTATATCAATCAGCTGCGGGCGTCTGTTATTATAGACAGTTATCTGCTGAAAGCCGCATTTTAAAGCTGCGTCCATCCCCTGCTCTATTCCTACGCCGATTTTATCATAATAATGCGAATCAGAACCGATTGTAATATATTTTCCGCCAAGCTCTTTAAAGCGTTTCACTATATCGGCACTCGGCAAAATATCCTTCATCTCATTAAAAAAGCCGGAAGTGTTGATCTCAAGCGCTTTATCGTTTTTAATAAGCAGGGTCAATATATCGTCAATGATTTCCGAAAATTTTGAAATATCTATTTGTATTTTATACTTTCCCGTTATATATCTGAGCGGATAAGTTAAATGCGCGAGCGAATCAAATTGGTTCCATTCGCAAAGCTTATATATATTTTCAAAATATTTTTGCAGCAGCTCATATACATCATAATGATTAAAATCAAGGAAAAAGAAATCCTCCATATTTTCAAGATTATGAACGGAGCCCAAAACAAAATCATAATTATATTTATTCAATATTTTTTCAGCAAGCGGCTTGTTATATATCGGCTGACCTAATTCTATGCCCTTATATACCTTTAGGGAATCCTTAAAAATGTAGGAGCATTTTGTTGTATCAAAAAACTGATTGTCGCAAAGCTTGTTGAAATCACAGTCCTTTGAATCGATTTCACAGTGGTCTGTTAAAGCAATGCCTTTAAGTCCCTTTTCCACAGCACTTTCACACATCAGCGTGCAGGAATGATTTCCGTCAAAGGAATGTTCCGAATGCGTGTGCAGATCGTAATAATTTTTATACTTCATAGCCCTTATCCTTTCCGAGTCAAACTATTTTACCACATTATGCGCTAAAATAAAATATTATTATTCTTAAATTATTGAAAAAAATTTATCTCTTTGCTATAATCTTCTTAATTGATTTCAGGAGGTCTTGTATAATGAAAGCGGTAATTACTGTTGTCGGCAAAGATATGGTTGGTATTCTTTCCGGCGTTTCAACGATTTGCGCTGAACATAAGGTTAATATCACGGAGGTTACGCAATCTATTCTTGACGATATGTTCTGTATGATTATGATGGCGGATGTAAGCACCTGTGATATTCCCTTCTCTGATTTTTCGGATAAACTTGCGGAATACGGCAAAAACAACGCTCTTTCAATCCATGTCATGAACGAGGATATTTTCAATTCCATGCACAGAATATAGGAGCGCTGACAGATATGATTAATACATCGGATATACTTGAAACCATACATATGATTCAGGACGAATGTCTTGATATACGAACAATAACAATGGGCATTTCGCTTATTGACTGCGCCGATACCGATATTGACAGCGCTTGCGGCAAAATCTACGATAAGATTTGCAGAAAAGCCGAAAAGCTTGTTTCCACGGGCGAGGATATTGAGAAGCATTACGGAATTCCGATCATCAATAAAAGAGTTTCCGTTACCCCGATAGCGATCATGGCAGGCATAAGCGGCGGAGATCCCATAAAATACGCGCTGGCATTAGAAAAAGCCGCTCAAACCATCGGCGTAAACTTTATCGGCGGATATTCCGCGCTGGTTCAAAAAGGTTTTTCAGCCGGCGATCTTGAGCTGATTGAATCCATTCCGCAGGCGCTGGCTCAAACGGAGCATATCTGCTCTTCCGTAAATATAGGCAGCACAAAAGCGGGAATCAATATGGACGCCGTTAAGCTCATGGGGCAAAAAGTAAAAGAAGCCGCGGAGCTTACAAAAGACGCGAACTGCATCGGTCCCGGCAAGCTTGTTGTATTTTGCAATGCCCCTGAGGATAACCCGTTTATGGCGGGCGCTTTCCACGGTGTTTCAGAGCCGGACTGCGTGATTAATGTGGGCGTTTCAGGCCCCGGCGTTGTGAGAGCGGCTGTAGCTAAGCACCCCGAATACAGCATCAATGAACTTGCGGAGCTGATAAAGAAAACGGCGTTTAAGATTACAAGAATGGGGCAGCTTGTGGGCGTTGAGGCGTCAAAAAGGCTCGGTATCCCGTTCGGTATTGTAGATTTATCCCTTGCTCCCACACCTGCGGTCGGAGATTCCGTTGCGCATATCCTTGAAGAAATCGGGCTTGAGCAGTGCGGAGCGCCCGGAACAACGGCTTGCCTTGCAATGCTCAACGACGCGGTCAAGAAGGGCGGCGTAATGGCTTCCTCAAGCGTCGGCGGCCTCTCAGGCGCTTTTATTCCCGTTTCTGAGGACAGAGGCATGATTAACGCCGCACGCTCCGGAGCGCTCTCTATTGAGAAGCTGGAGGCGATGACGGCGGTTTGCTCCGTAGGGCTTGATATGATTGTAATACCGGGTGATACAACGCCTGAGGTTATAAGCGGTATTATCGCGGACGAAGCCGCTATAGGCATGGTAAACGGAAAGACCACGGCTGTCAGAGTGATACCTGCTGTGGGCAGAGAAATCGGCGACGAGCTTGAATTCGGCGGACTTTTAGGCTCCGGCCCCGTTATGAGAGTGAATACGAAATCGCCTGAAAAATTTATTAACCGCGGCGGAAGAATTCCCGCACCGCTTCACAGCCTTAAGAACTGAGTTAAAAATTAAATCTCAATAATGGAACATATAAAAAACCTCCTTTGGCGAAATAAAGAAAGCCTTCGGAGGTTTTATCATGTCATTTGGCATAATTAAGAATATCTAAATAAAATAACAAAAAGCCCGAATAATCGGGCTTTT
>CAYOPQ010000025.1:6619-21795 GCA_964405895.1 uncultured Bacteroides sp.
GCTTTTACTGTTTTACCAGAGATAATCTGTAGTGTTGAATGTTAACGGTTCATATGTGCCGTTATTGTAAACATAGCAGCCTGAAAGCTTGATCGGAACTGCAAATGTTTTTCCGCTGCAGGTGAATATGTAGCAACTTGCGTTGTTTACTGTTTGCGTAGAGCCTGTGTAAGTAATTGTTGAACTGCTTACATCCGATGAGAAACCGATAACCTTGTAGTTATCGTGAATAACCTGCCTCAAGAATTCAGTTGCGTCCGAAACGGAATAATCGGGAGTCGTGGTTATTTCATGCGGATTGGAATACGCCTCGTAGTCATAAACTCTGTCCGAAGACTCAGTCGTTTCTTCTTCCTCATCACTGCTTACGGTAAGCTGGATCGGCGAATACTTCAGCCACATGATGATGAAATAGATGATGAGCCAAAGGAGAAGGAGCAGTATGATCATTCCGAAGACCTTTTTAGCTTTCTTGTCCTGAATTACAAATTCTTCCCTGCTCAATATTGAAAGCGGAACAAACGGCTTGCCTTTTTTAGCGCATTTGGCTTCCATTTTTGCGTTTTTCTTTTCAATTTTTTTAACATATGATGCGTAAGCCTTGTCTGTAGCTTTTTCAATCTTCATTTCGCGCTTGGACTGATAATCTTCTATAGACGGAATATCAATAGGCACAAACCCTTCTTTTCCGGCGCCCTTCGCATTCTTTTTATTTGTTTCTTTTACAAATTTATTATATTCCTTGGCGTGTTTCTTTTCAGCCTTAGCGGCGGCTTTCTGAGCAACCTTTTCAGCTTTAGCATTTTTCTTTTCGAGCTTTGATTCTTTACTCAAGGCAGTACCCTCCTTATAAAGTCTAAAAGTAGTATAACATTAATAAAATCAAATTTCAACAAAAAAATTAAAATTGGTAATTAAAAATATGAATAATCTGTAAAATATTACGAATCTTTGAACATTTAGTTAAATCAAACAACATTTTGATTACAAAATCATTACCTATTGCAGTTATAACAAAGACCTTAAAAAATCAAAGGCAATTCGATTCTTTAAGGTCTTTTTATTTGGAGGCACCACCCAGATTTGAACTGGGGCATAAAGCTTTTGCAGAGCTCTGCCTTACCACTTGGCTATGGTGCCGAAATATGCTTTGAGTATAACGGGCACTAATTTTACTTAGTGCCCGATGGAGCGGATTACGAGACTCGAACTCGCTACCTCCACCTTGGCAAGGTGGCGCTCTACCGGATGAGCTAAATCCGCATTTATGGTGCTTCCGGACGGAATCGAACCATCGACACGAGGATTTTCAGTCCTCTGCTCTACCGACTGAGCTACAGAAGCAAATTATGGCGACCCGGAACGGACTTGAACCGTCGACCTCCTGCGTGACAGGCAGGCGTTCTAACCAACTGAACTACCGGGCCAGGTTGGTGGGAGTAACAGGGCTCGAACCTGTGACCCTCTGCTTGTAAGGCAGATGCTCTCCCAGCTGAGCTATACTCCCGTGTGTTGCCGTGTGCAACGGTGATTATAATACTATATCTCCGTTTAAAAGTCAACACTTTTTTATAAAATTAATTTAGTTTTTTTAGCAGTTCTTTTATTTGTTCGGTTGAGAATTCATATTTTTTATCGCAAAAATGACATTCCACAACCGCCGGTTTATTCTCTTCCAGCATGCTTTCAAGCTCAGCGCGTCCTGCGGACAGCATTGCGGCTTCCGCCTTTGCCTGTGAACAGTTGCATTTATATGAGAATTCCGATTCGTCAAGCTTATCTAATTCAAGACCGCTCATAGCTTTGACCGCCATATCGTCAACGCTCGGATTACTGCTTAGCATCTGCGTAACAGACGGCATATTTGAAATATTTTTTTCTATGATGTCTATAATATGATCCGGGCATCCGGGCAAAAGCTGAATCAAATAACCGCCCGCGCACTTCACCGTGAGATCCGGATTGATAAGCACCCCGAGAGCGCATACGCTCGGGGTCTGCTCCGATACTGCGTAGTAGTTTGTAATGTCCTCGGCGACTTCACCGCTCACAATCTCTGTAGTACCGATAAAAGGCTCTTTTAATCCTATGTCTTTAACAACATAAAGATAACCTGAATTCCCGAGAACGCCGCTTACATCAAGCTTTCCCTTGCTGTTGAGCGGCAGTTCAACGATAGGATTTTCTACACTGACACGGCAATTCCCGCGGTAATCCGAAACGGCTATAACAGCGCCGGCAAGGCCGTTGCCGTTGAATCTCAGCGTAATGCTGTCCTCTTTATCCTTCAGCATAACGCCCATTAATGAAGCCGCGGTCATGATTCTGCCCATTCCCGCTGTTACGGCGGCAGAGGGCTTATGGATCCGCTCCATATCATACACCGCTGCCGTGGAGTTCGCTGCTATAATATACGCGGATCCGTCTTTTGTTATATATCTGACTATTTTATTCATTCTTTACTCCTGCAAACGAAATATAGCCGCTCAGAGGCTGTTTTTGGCTTTTCCAGAGTTAAGTCATCAAATATCCCTTCCATATGGAAATAAGGCTCTAACGCACATTCAAGTTCTTCTATCGGGTAGGCTTTTTCCTCAAAGTACTCTGAATGCCTTTCGTACAAATTTCTCTTTTTCAAAAAAAGGTCAAGATATATTCCGACCGTTCCCGGAGAAATATATTCGTTATCCCATGCAAAGAAATAGTCCTCGCCGTCAAACACAAACGCGTTGCCCGAAAGGACCTCATCATGCTTAAATACTGTATTTACATCAAAAATAAATAAACCGCCTGCTTCAAGAGAAGCATGGACGCTCATAAATGTGCTTTTGATTTCCTCAATGCTTGAAAGATGGTTCAGCGAATCCATGCAGCAAACGCAGGCGCTGTATTTAAACGGCAGGCTGAACGCTCGCATATCCCCTTTTAAAAGCTCAGCCCCGCCGCTGCATTTAGAATAGGCTGCAGTCAGCATTTCATCGCTAGCGTCAATGCCTGTAACAAGATAACCTGCTTTTTCAAAAAGCGCTGTAAAACTGCCCGTGCCGCACGCTAAATCAAGCACGCGCGAGCCCGGACAGATACCGTACTTTTTAAAAAAGGAAAGTATATATTCAAACCTTTTTTCATATTCAACATTTTTTGTAAGGTCATCATAAACGATTGCGAAAGAGTTATAGCTGCCCATTATCCGTCTGTTCTTTTTCCTTTAATCTTGCAAATACACGGTCGTAACCGTCACACCCGTACTGCAGGCTTCTGTTGACCCTGCTGATTGTTGCGGTTGAAGCGCCCGTCTGCGTAACAATATCCGTATAAACGCATTTATCTGAAAGCATTTTTGCTACGGCAATCCGCTGACTTAAGGTTTTGAGCTCCTGAACCGTGCAGAGATCCTCAAAAAAGTCATAACATTCATCAAGGCTCTCAAGCTGAAGGATTGAATTGAATAAAAAATTAAGGTTTTTATTATCTCTTTTCATAGCCATAAAAATCACCCCATAAATAATCTAAGCATATTTTAACACATTAAAGCCTAAAAGTAAAGCAAAATTTATCAATTCTTATTTATAGGCTGCTTAAATTTAAAAAAGGGATTTTCCGCTAAAAGCTTTATTCGCTTATTATCTTATCGTAAATATCAAAGCAATCAAAGGTTGAAAAATAGTCCTTTGGCGTTTCGGCGCGTCTGATTAATTGAACCGTCCCGTCTGTTTTATAAAGCAGTTCGGCAGAGCGCAGTTTTCCGTTATAATTGTATCCCATTGAGAAGCCGTGCGCCCCCGTATCATGAATATACAAAATATCGCCTATTTCGATTTTGGGGAGCATTCTGTCTATTGCAAACTTATCGTTATTTTCACAGAGCGAGCCCGTAACATCGTACTTCATATCGGGCGACTCGTTTTCCTTGCCCAAAACGGAAATATGGTGGTACGCGCCGTACATGGCGGGGCGCATAAGGTTAACGGCGCACGCATCTACGCCAATGTAATCCTTATAGATGTGTTTTTCATTGATTACGGTAGTAACAAGCGCGCCGTAGGGACCCATCATAAATCTGCCGAGTTCCGTATAAATCGCAACATCGCCCATTCCGGCGGGCGTCAGTATCTCTTCAAATACTTTGCGCACGCCGTCGCCTATTGCAAAAATATCGTTTGGCTCCTGATCCGGCAAATACGGTATTCCGATGCCGCCGGAGAGATTGATAAACGATATTTTGACATTGAGCTTTTGCTTTAACTCCGCCGCAAGCTCAAACAGTACCCTCGCAAGCATGGGGTAATAGTCATTGGTGACGGTATTGGAGCAAAGGAACGAATGGATACCGAATTCCTCAACGCCCTTTTCTTTCATGATTTTAAAAGCCTTGAATATCTGGTCATGCGTCATTCCGTATTTGGCGTCGCCCGGATTATCCATGATTCCGTTGCTGATTTTGAAAACGCCGCCGGGATTATAGCGGCAGCTCATTTTTTTAGGAAGTGCGCCGCAGGCTTTTTCAACGATTTCTATATGCGAAATATCGTCAAGATTAATGATTCCGCCGAGTGCATTGCAATATCTGAATTCATCGTATGGCGTATCGTTGGAGGAAAACATAATATCCTCCCCTACCGCGCCGATTGCTTTTGCAAGCATCAGCTCTGTTTTTGACGAGCAGTCGCAGCCGCAGCCGTATTCGCGCAGAATATTTATTAAAAAGGGGTTCGGCGTTGCCTTAACCGCAAAATATTCCCTGTATCCTTTATTCCAGGAAAATGCCTTCTTTAAATTTTCTGCATTTTTTCTGATTTCGCTTTCATCATAAATATGAAACGGGGTAGGATATTTCTCAATGATTTTTTTTGCCGCTTCTCTTGTTAAAAACGGTATTTTAGCCATATGCTCCTCCTACTTTTCAATATGTTCTGTTATCATATTTTTAATTTCTTCAATACCGCTGCCGTTCAGCGCGGAAAACGGTATGAATTTTACATTGCTTCCGAGTTCGTCGGCGGCACAGGTCAGTCTTTGGCTGTAAGCGGTGCGGTTGAGCTTATCCGCCTTTGTAAGAACGACCATGTATTTGATGCCCTTATTGTTCAGAAAGTCAAGCATTGCATAATCGTCTGCGGTAGGCTCGCGCCGCATATCAATAAGCAGAACTAAAAGAACAATATTTCTTGCGCTTGCGAAATACCCTTCCATCAGCTCCGCAAATCTTGCCTTTTCTGCTTTTGATATTTTTGCATAGCCGTATCCGGGTAAATCAACAAATCTGCAACCGTCAACATCATAAAAATTAACGGTGATCGTTTTGCCCGGAACAGAACTGACTCTTGCAAGATTTTTTCTGCCGAATAGCTTATTGAGCAGTGAGCTTTTGCCCACATTGGAACGCCCCGCAAATACGATTTCCGGTTTATCACTCGGCGGAAGCTGCGCGGATATTCCAAAAGCTCTTTCAAATTTTGCGTTTTTGAAATCCATAATTATTGTGTAATCGTTTCTCTGTTTCTGTCTGCTTTTTTAATGATTGTACCCAATGTTTTGTGCGGCTGCGCGGCAGGCGCGTATTTAAGCGCAACAGCTGCAACATCATCAAAATTCTCAACAGTTATAAAATGAACAGCGGTTTTTACTTCGTCCAATATTTCGGATAAATCTTTTTCATTTTCCTTCGGAATAATCACGGTTGTGCAGCCCGATTTATAAGCTGCCATACTTTTTTCTTTAAGCCCGCCTATCGGCATCGCTTTGCCTTTTAGGCTGATTTCTCCCGTCATCGCAACATCTCTGTGTATCGGAATGCCCGAAAGCTCTGAAACAAGAGCCGTTGTTATGGCTAATCCCGCCGAAGGTCCGTCCTTAGGAACTGCGCCTTCCGGAGCGTGAATATGAATATCCTTTGTTTTATAAAAATCCGGGTCGATTGAAAAATCATCCGCATGAGCGCGCACATAGGATACCGCAGTCTTCGCGCTTTCCTGCATGACATTACCTAAATTGCCGGTAAGTATGATTTTGCCGCTGCCGTTTACAACGGATATTTCTATTTGCAGCAGCGTGCCGCCCACGCTTGTCCATGCAAGGCCGTTTACAACGCCCACAGGGTCTTCATCGGGAATTTTATCTTTGATATAACGCTTCGGTCCCAAATATTTTTCTATATTTTTAGGAGTGACCCTGAATGACTTAACGCCCTTTTCAAGCTCTACAGTCGCTTTGCGGCACAGCATCGCTATGCGCTTTTCAAGATTTCTGACACCGGCTTCAGCCGTGTAATTTTCAATGATGGAATAAATTGCTTCATCGGTAATCTTGAATTCACGCGCCGAAAGCTTATGATTCTTGATTTCTTTTTTTATAAGGTGTTCTTTAGCGATATGGAATTTCTCAAGAACCGTATAGGAATTGAGCTCAATGATTTCCATTCTGTCCAAAAGAGGGGCTGGAATCGCGGAGGTATCGTTTGCAGTCGTGATAAACAGTACCTTGCTTAAATCAAACGGGAAATCAATATAATGATCCTCAAAGCTGAAATTCTGCTCCGGGTCAAGCGCTTCAAGCAGAGCAGAAGCGGGATCGCCCTTGTAATCGTTTCCCACCTTATCTATCTCGTCCAGAAGGATTACGGGATTCATAACTCCGCTTTTTATAACGGCGTCAATGATCCTGCCCGGCATGGCGCCGATATAAGTACGCCTGTGCCCTCTGATTTCAGCCTCATCATGTATGCCGCCGAGTGCTATACGAACATATTTTCTTCCCATGCTTTTGGCAAGGCTCTTAACGATTGAGGTTTTTCCCACTCCGGGAGGGCCTGCAAGACAGAGAATCTGACCTGAAAATTCAGGGTTCCTTTTAAATACCGCAAGCGCCTCTATGATTCTTTCCTTAACCTTCTCCAGCGAATAATGCTCTTTATTGAGCAGCTTTTCCGCTGATTCAAGATTGATATTATCCTTTGTAGTTTTTCCGAAAGGAAGCTGAAGGCATTTATCAAGATAATTTCTGACTACCGTGCCCTCGTGTGAACCCTGCGGCATCTTCATGAGCTTGTTGCTTTCGGAGAGAAGCTTATTTTTTATTTCCTTTGTGCAGGCTAATTTCTCAATTTTTTCTTTATATTCATCTGCTTCTTCAATCGGGTTATCGGTTTCGCCCAATGCCTCGCCGATAACCTTCATTTCCTCACGCAGATAATATTCACGCTGATTTTTGTCTATATTTTCCTGCACTTTTTCGTGTATTTCACTTTCAATCTGAAGCGTGGAATTTTCTTTGTTAAGCAGAACAAACAGCTTAATCAGCCTGTCCGTCAGCGGAGTGGTTTCCAGCACGGCCTGTTTTTCAGTGTATTCAAAATAGCTGTTTGAGCATATGTAATCGCAAAGCTTGCCGCTTTCGTTTATTGAAAGTATTTTAATTTTAATTTCATTAGAGATTTTGGGTATGTATGAGGCATATTTTTCAAACTCTTTTTTCACAGCCCGCGAATACGCTTTGGTCTCCTCTGTTTCTTCGCCGGCGTCATCTTCCGCAGCCGGGATCAATGAGCCAGCAAGGAACGGCCGCGATTGTGTAAGTGCAAAAAGATGAGCTCTTCTCTCCCCTTCCACAACAACGCGAAGATTATTTGAGTTTGGAATACGGATCGTCTGCTTTATGTTGCAGATGACTCCGATTTCATAAAGGTCATCTATTCCCGGATCGTCGACAGACGGGTCACGCTGGCACACAAGAAATACCCTGCTGCCTTCGCGCATTGTGGTTTTTATCGCGCTCACGCTTTTCTTTCTGCCCACATCAAAATGAAGAACCATTTCGGGGAAAACAACAAGCCCCCTTAACGGAACTACCGGTATATCTGAAAATTCATTATTTCTGTTCTCTGTAAATTCGTTCATATCCATCACCAATAAAAAGATGTATGTATTATATAATAAAAAGAAATAAAAGGCAAGCGCTAACCTGCCTTTTACTGTATTAATTGTTAAGATCTGACGCCCGCAGCATTTTTTGCGCCTTATTAGCGTTGCGGGATATAATCGGCTCCGTGCCGTTTTTAACGCAATCCGCAGTAATAAGAATTTTTTCTATAGTCGGGTCGCTCGGTACAGAGAACATAAGCTCCTTCAGCACATTCTCAAGCACGCTTCTCAAGCCCCTGGCGCCCGTTTTGCGCTCTAAGGTAATATCTGCTACAGCCTCAAGCGCCGAATCCTCAAATTTGAGTTCTACGCCGTCAAAAGCGAACATCTTTGTGTATTGCTTAACGATTGAGTTTTTAGGTTCTGTCATTATGCTTACAAGCGCCTCGCGGTCAAGATTGTCAAGAACAGTTATGACCGGTATTCTGCCTATAAGCTCCGGAATCAAACCGTATTTTACAAGGTCGTGCTGAATTACCTTATGCAGGATCTTGTTCTGGTCAACCTCTTCTTTATCTATTTCAGCGCCGAAGCCCATCACTTTTGTGCCGATGCGCTTTTCAATAATTTTTTCAATGCCGTCAAACGCACCGCCGCAAATAAACAGAATATTTGTTGTATCAATCTGTATAAACTCCTGCTGCGGATGCTTTCTACCGCCGCCGGGAGGAACATTTGAAACCGTGCCCTCAAGAATTTTAAGGAGCGCCTGCTGAACGCCTTCTCCGCTTACATCTCTTGTTATGGAACGATTTTCGGACTTACGGGAGATTTTATCTATTTCGTCAACATAGATAATACCGCGCTGCGCTTTTTCAATATCAAAATCAGCGGCCTGAATGAGTCTTAAAAGAATATTCTCAACATCTTCGCCTACATAACCGGCTTCGGTCAGCGTAGTTGCGTCTGCAATGGCAAAGGGTACATTCAGGATTTTAGCAAGCGTCTGAGCAAGCATCGTTTTACCCACACCCGTTGGCCCTAACAACAGAATATTGCTCTTTTGCAGCTCTACATCGTCTGCGTCGCTATTAGAAAAAATTCTTTTATAATGGTTATATACGGCAACGGAAAGAGATTTTTTGGCTTCGTCCTGCCCCACAACATACTCATCAAGCTTATCCTTGATTTGCTGGGGGGTTGGCAGAACCAAATCGCTTTGCTGCTTCGGATTCACCTGAGCGGGCTTATTTACATTGACGGAATTGTCAAGCAGCTCGTTGCACAGCCCGACGCATTCGTCACAAATGAAAACATTAGGACCTTCTATAAGCCTGTGCACCATCGCCTCGGATTTACCGCAGAACGAACATCTTGCTATTCGGTTTGAATTTTTATCGTTCGTCATAAATAACTACTCCGAATGGTTTATCTTTTATCAAACACCTTATCTACAAGGCCGTATTCAAGAGCTTCCTGAGCAGTGAGCCAATTATCTCTTTCAGTATCTCTGGTAACCTCTTCTACGGTCTTGCCGCAGTTTGCAGCAAGAATGGTATTGAGTTTCTTTTTGGTTTGAAGGATATGCTTGGCGCTGATTTCAATTTCGGTTGCCTGACCCTGCGCCTGCCCAAGCGGCTGGTGAATCATAACCTCTGCGTTCGGAAGGCATATTCTTTTTCCTTTTGCGCCGCTTGACAGCAAAAATGCGCCCATAGATGCAGCCATTCCGATACAGATGGTTGAAACATCGCATTTGATATACTGCATCGTGTCATAAATAGCCATGCCGTCCGTAACAGACCCGCCGGGAGAGTTAATATAAAGGCTTATGTCCTTTTCGCTGTCCTGACCTTCAAGAAACAGAAGCTGGGCTACAACTAAAGAAGCAGTCTGCGAATTGACTTCATCTGAAAGAACAACAATTCTGTCGTTGAGAAGTCTTGAAAAAATGTCCATAGAGCGTTCGCCGTTTCCGGTCTGCTCAATTACATAAGGTACCAATGCCATTCAAAATCACTATCCTTAATAAATTATTATTCAATGCGTGAAAATTATTCAATTACCGCGCTCTCTACAATAAGATCTACAGCCTTGTTTCTTTTTATATCTTCAGAAAGCTGGGCTTCAGATACGATTTTTTTAACCTGCTCTGCTTCCATGCCGTACTGCTGCGCGATTTTCTCGGCTTCAGCGTTTATTTCCTCTTCCGTGGCTTCAATAGCTTCAGCCTCGATAACAGCCCTCAAAGCTACGGAAACCTTTACCTGCTTTTCTGCGCCGATCTTGAAGGTTTCTTTGAAAGACTCCCTGTCTTGACCCATATACTGAAGATATGTATCCAGATCCAGACCTTGGGACTGAAGCCTGTACTCATAATCTTTCAGCATCTCATCCTGTCTTTTATCAAACATGCACTGGGGAATTTCAGCTTCCATATTGCTGCAAACCTGCTCAAGCAGCTCATCTTCCATTTTGCTCTTTGCGTCCGCCTCTTTTTTCTCGGAAATCTGTTTTTTAAGATCCTCTTTGAGTTCTTCAATCGTATTCAGATCCTCAGATACAGACTGCGCAAAATCATCGTCAAGCTCCGGAAGCTCTTTAGCCTTGATTTCATTTATTTTGCATTTAAATACCGCCTCTTTACCGGCAAGCGGCTCCGCATAATCCTCCGGGAAAGTAACATTGACCTCAAATTCCTCGTCAACATTATGACCGCAGATTTGCTCTTCAAAGCCCGGAATAAACGAGCCTGAGCCCAATTCAAGCGGATAGTTTTCGCCTTTGCCGCCGTCAAACGCAACGCCGTCCGTAAAGCCTTCAAAATTAAGAGATACCGTATCCCCTGTTTGAGCAGCCCTGTCATCAGCTACGATAAGGCGTGAATTTCTTTCCTGAAGGCTTTTAAGCTCGTTTTCAACATCCTCGTCGGTAGCCGTGGTGTCGTCTTTTTTCACAGTCAGTCCCTTATAATCGCCAAGCTTTACTTCGGGATATACGGTGACTTTCATTTTCATCTCAACGCCCGTATCTTTACCGATAACGGGAATATCAAGGTCGTAAGGGGCGTCAACAGCCTCAATTCCGGCTTCGTCAAAAGCCGCTGTAACAGCCGTCGGATAAACAATATCAAGCGCGTCCTCAAAAAACATGCCTTCACCGTACATTTTTTCAATCATCGCCTGGGGTGCTTTGCCTTTGCGGAACCCGGGAAGCTGAATGTTTTTTCTCTCCTTAAGATATGCCTGCGTGCAGGCCTTTTTAAAGGTTTCGCTGTCTACCGTTATCTCAAGTTCATAGGTATTCGTATCAATTTTATTTGATGATTTAAGTGCCATATTAAACTCTCCTGTTCTATTAATATACTTTATTTGTTAATCACTGAATAGGCATTATAGCACATCATTTTGCCTTTTTCAAGAAAAATCAATATTTTATAATTAAATAAGGTGTAAATTTTAACCTGTCGGCGGAAATGAGTTTAAAATCCGTTTTTCCAAAACAGCCCTCAAAAGCATATTTCGCTGCCTCACCGTGAAGATGACCGAAAAAGCATTTTTTTATACCGTATTTTTCTATAATTTCTATTATTTCTTTGCAATAACCGTTTTGAGAAATCGGCGGATAATGCAAAAACAGTATCTTTTCTTCCGTTTCTGCGCTTTGCAGACTGCGCTCGATTCTTCCCGCCTCTCTTGAAAGAACCTTTAAATCCTGTTCCTCCTCACTGTCAAAGAACCATCCGCGCGAGCCGCAGACGCTCACGGGACCGCAGGTATACGAATTATTAAAGAGGATACGAATCGTTTTATATCCGTTTTGCTCAATAAAACCGTTCATTTTAGAAACGGTATTCCACCAAAAATCGTGATTTCCCTTTATAATTATCTTATTGCCGTTAAGATTTTCAAGAAAATCAAAATCCGCTTTTAGCTCCTCAAAATCAATCGCCCAGCTGATATCCCCCGCTATCACAACATCGTCATTTTTGCCAACAAGCTTATTCCAATTCGTTTTTAAACGCAAGGTATAATCATGCCAGCCGCTGAAGCTGTCCATAGGTTTATCCGTGCCGAATGACAGATGCGTATCGGCAATAGCAAAAAGAGACATATTAAAAACCTTTCAAAATATTTAAAGAATAATCGGAAGCTGTAAGGAAAATATATAGAGTGAAGGGAGTGTGAAATAAATGAACGAAATCAAAGGAATCAACTGTGAGGTTAAAAATTGCGTGCATCACAATACGGATAATTCCTGCACAGCGGGTCAAATCACAGTAGGAAGCAGCATGGCTAAAACCACTACAGAAACCAAGTGCGAAACCTTTAAGTGCTGCGACAGCTGTAACTGCTGACCGTGAATTAAAAAACGGCTCATTAGAGCCGTTTTTTTACAGACCTAAAAGCTTGAACACCATTTCGCCCATATCGTGCTTAGAGCAGACATGCTCAAAACGGACCGTCTTATCTTTAAGAGAAGCAAGCGGGGCGGGTATTTCCGCGCCGGTCTTACCGTGCAGTTCATTTACCATTTCAAATTCGTCTAAATCAGAAGCTTCGCCGCCGGATAAAGCGTTGAGAACGCTTCCGGAAAATTTATACGGTGAAGCGGTGGAATCAATCACCGTAACAATATCGTCTTTCGTATTGTCAACATACTCGCGGTATACTTTGAGCGCCACAGCCGTATGGGTATCGCAAAGATAATGATATTTTTCAAAATAGCTGCCGATTGTTGCATCAACCTCTTCTTCCGAGGCAAATCCGGCTGCAAAGCACGCTTTAACGGCAGCGGCAACCTTTTGATTAACGGAATAAACGCCCTTATCTGTCAATTCGCTCATAAGCTCTTTTACATAATCCGCGTCGTTTCCGCTCATATGGTAAAGCAGTCTTTCCAGATTTGACGAAATCAGGATATCCATGCTCGGAGAAGTTGTTGTGAAGAATGCGCGGTTTTTATTATAGGTTCCCGAATTAAGGAAATCGGTCAAGACATTATTTGAATTAGACGCGCATATAAGCTTTTTAACGGGAAGCCCCATCTTTTTTGCATAATAGCATGCCAGAATATTCCCGAAGTTCCCTGTAGGTACAACTACATTGATTTCATCGCCGGCAGTAATGGATTTACTGTTGAGCAGATCGCAGTATGCAGAAAAGTAATATACAATCTGGGGAACAAGCCTGCCCCAGTTGATAGAATTCGCAGACGAAAACATCATATTCTTTTCATCAAGTCTTTTTTTAATATCATTATCCGTAAAGATAGACTTAACCGCGCTTTGCGCGTCGTCAAAATTGCCCTTTACCGCGCATACGGATACATTTGCGCCCTCCTGCGTTACCATCTGAAGCTTCTGCATGGGAGAAACGCCGTTTTCAGGATAGAAAACAAGTATTTTTGTATGGTCTACATCCTTAAAGCCCTCAAGCGCCGCCTTGCCGGTATCGCCGGAGGTAGCAACAAGAATTACAATCGTTTTTCCGTCCGCCGTTTTCTTTGCGGAAACGGTCATAAGATACGGCAAAAGCTGAAGCGCCATATCCTTAAAGGCGCAGGTGGGTCCGTGCCATAATTCAAGGATATTTTCATTACCGTCTATATTTACCGTGGGTGCTACAGCTTCAGAAGAGAATTTGCCGTCAGCATATGCGCCGCTGACGCAGTAATCAAGCTCTTCCTCTGAAAAATCGTCCAAAAATTCACGCAAAACCGTTTTGGCGCGGTCAATATAAGACATTTCAGCCATGGATTTTATTTTATCTAAAGAAAACTGCGGGAATTCGCAGGGAACGAAAAGACCGCCCTCGTCGCTTATTCCCTGCGCTATCGCCTTTGCGGCTGTAACCTTTACAGAATTATCCCTTGTGGAAGTATAAAGCATAATTGGCCTCCTGAAATTTGTTTCCAATCAAATCTTTAAGCTATTTTAATATAATTCAAAGGCATTTTCAAGATGTTTGATGAATTTAATCGTATTGTTTTCACAAAACACTTCTACAACATCAAAACGCGGCTGAAGATTCGTTTTATGAGAAGCGAGATACAGCTTTGCACAGGCGGCAAGCTTGTTTTGCTTAGCCGCATTAACAGATTCCAGCGGCTCTGCAATACGGTTTTCGTTTCTCATTTTTACTTCAACAAAACAAATGTATTTTTTATTCTTTACAATGAGGTCAATTTCACCCATACGGCATGAATAGTTGAAATCAACAAGCGTATATTTTTTCTTTTCCAGATATTCGCAGGCTTTCATTTCAGCGAGCTTACCGTTTGCGTTCATTTATTGAGCACCTTTTTCAAAAATGTTTTTCGGTGTATTTCGCATATGCCGTATTTCTCAATCCTCTCATAATGCAGCTTTGTGCCGTAGCCCTTATGCTTTTCAAACGCATACTGCGGATATTTTTCAGCCATTTCCATCATGTACCTGTCTCTTGAAACCTTTGCAAGAATGGACGCTGCGGCGATGGATGCAGACTTTGAATCGCCTTTTACAACCGGAGTTACGCTACAATCCAACGGCGGTGCAAGATTTCCGTCAACAAGCGCGCAGTCCGGCTTTATCGTTAAGCCGTCAAGCGCCCTTTGCATGGCAAGAAAGGTTGCCTGTAAAATGTTTATTTTATCAATTTCTTTTTCATCGGCACTGCCTATAGAATAGGAAACGCACTCATTGATTATTTTATCGAAAAGCGCTTCCCTCTTTTTTTCGGAAAGCTTTTTGGAATCGTTGACGCCTTCAATCAGCTGCCCCTTTTTGAGAATTACGGCAGCGGCAAAAACGGGACCGGCAAGCGGACCTCTTCCGGCTTCGTCAATACCGCATACAACCTGGAATCCATCCTTATATTTTTCGTTTTCATATAAAAGCCAGTCCATAATCACGGCAGCTCAAGGCTGATTTTGCCGAGCTTTCCTCCTCTGAATTCATCACAAAGCACATTGGCGGTACGCAGCGTATCTGTTTCGCCGCCCTTAATTAAAAACCCGCGCTTTTTGCCGATCATTTCCAGTATTTCCCATCCCTGCAAATCTGAAAAGCCGGTTATTTTATACCTTTGCTCAATCATTTGCGGGCGGGATTCGGCAAGCGTTTCAAGCAGGCGGCACGCGATGGTTTCAATATCTGTAATCTCATCCTTAACCGAGCCGATAAACGCCAGTTTATCGCCGACCTCCCGATCCTCAAACTTGGGCCAGAGCACGCCGGGCGTGTCAAGAAGCTCTATGCCCTTTCCCGCCGAAAACCACTGATTGCTTCTGGTTACTCCGGCTTTATCGGCAACGATTGCCTTGTATTTGCCGGAC
>CAYOPQ010000026.1:0-21716 GCA_964405895.1 uncultured Bacteroides sp.
TTAATGAAAGTCAAAAACCGCACAACTGTGCGGCTTTTGCGCTTTCCGCCTTTTGCTCGGGGGCAGTACCTCTGTACGGCACCCGCTCACAAAATGCGAAATCCGAATCGATTTCTCGGCAGCCTATCAGCGTGTCAAGATACGCTTCTTTATACAATAATGACCTTTTTAGGAGATGACGGACATGAAGATTCTCATAGACGCCGACGGCTGCCCCGTAACGCATATCGTGCTTAAAGAGGCGGCGTGCCACGGCATAGAGGCGGTGATATACTGCGACACAAGCCATGCGTTTTCAGACGCGGAAGCAAGGGTGGTCACCGTATCAAAAGGGGCTGACAGCGCTGATTTCGCACTGGTAAACGACGCCGAAAGCGGCGATATTATCGTGACGCAGGATTACGGACTCGCTGCAATGGGACTTGCTAAAAAAGCGGTTCCGATCACGCAGAACGGACTCATCATCAACGAATCCAATATTGACACGCTGCTGCAAAGCCGCCACCTGACAAAGCGGGCAAGACGGGCGGGAATACGCACCAAAGGCCCGAAAAAGCGCACAAAAGAGCAGGACAGCGCGTTTGTAAAGGCGCTTTTGACCCTGATTGATTAAAATTAATGCTTGATATGAGCAATCTTTAAATATATAATACTTATATAAATTTAAAATTTAGGAGAACCGCTATGAAAGTAAGATTACCGAAACACAGAGAATTCCTTATAAAATTTGAGGACGGCTATGACAAAGCCGACGAGGCTTGGGAGGCGCTTAACAAAATCGTTAAGGAGTATTCCGTAGACGGCAAATCCGTATATTCCGAAACTTTTATTGAGGACAACGAGGATAAGGTGAAAGAGCTTCAGAAAACATATGAATTCACCTATGAAATCATTGAGAAATAAGGTCTGTTTATGAAAAAGAAAAAAGTATTTGTTACGGCAACCGCGCATCTTGATACAGTGTGGCGCTGGAATCTTGCAAAGACCATTGATGAATTTTTGCCGGACACACTTGAGAAAAACATTAAGCTGATAGAAAAATACCCGCATTACAAATTCAATTTTGAAGGCGCGTTCAGATACAAGCTTGCCGAGGAGTATTACCCGCTGCACTTTGACTACATAAAAAAGCTGGCTGCCGAGGGAAAATGGTGCGTTTCGGGCGCGGAATATGAAAACGGAGATGTGAATATTCCCTCTCCGGAGGCGCTTTTCAGAAATATTTTGCTTGGCAACAGATATTTTGAAGAAAAATTCGGGCGGGAATGCAAGGATATTTTTCTGCCGGACTGCTTTGGCTTCGGAAAGCAGCTTCCGAGTATTATTAAGCATTCCGGGCTTTTGGGCTTTTCCACACAGAAGCTGAGCTGGGGCTCCGCCAACGGGGTCCCGTTTGACACCGGTATATGGAAAGGACCGGACGGGAGCGAGATTTTTGCCTGCCTGGACGCCAGATCCTACAGGTATAAATTTGACGGCGACATAAGAGGAGATATTTCCGTAATCAATAAAATCTCAAGGAACGCTTTTGAGGGCGGGCTTGCGCAGACGATGCACCTTTACGGTACGGGCGACTGGGGCGGTTCGCCTGACGAACGCAGCGTGCAGTCCGTTGAAGAAAGCGTGCTGAAGAACGAAGGCTCTGATTTTGAAGTTATCTCCGCTGAAACCGACGCGTATTTCAAGGAGCTTGATTCCCTGCCGGAGGAGGAAAAGGCAAGGCTGCCGAAATATGATGGCGAGCTGCTGATGACCTCTCACGGTGCCGGGGCATACACCTCGCGCGCGATGAACAAAAGGCTTAACGCGCAAAACGAGCTGCTTGCCGATGAAACCGAACGGCTTTGCACGGTGGCGCACTGCGCGGGTGTGTTCACCTACCCTGCCGAAAATCTGAGGAGAGCGTGGGAAAGAGTGATACAGCACCAGTTCCACGACGATATTACCGGCACGGGAAACATGGATGTCTGCGTTGACAGCCAAAGCGATTATTTCCTTTCGCTCAGCCAGTTCAAGACCGAATACTGCGCCGCCGCCGGCGCGCTCGCAAACGAACTGGATACAAAATGGGTAACGGAATGCGCCGTAATTGTAAGCAACGCCGTGGCGCACAAGAGAAAAGCGGCGGTATCCGCGCATGTGCGCATGACACACAACTGCGCCAACATAAAGGTGCTTGATAAAGACGGCAACGAAGCACCGAGCCAGACGGTTTATAAATCCGGCAAGGAATTTGATATTATTTTCATTGCCGAGGTAGAGGCTATGGGGCTTAAGGTATATGATGTTGTGCCGGCGGAAAGCGCCTGCGGCATCAAGACCGACCTTAAGGTGAGCGAGCATGTTTTAGAAAATGAAAACTATCAGCTTATTTTCAACAGAAACGGCGATATTGCGCAGATAATAGATAAGAAAAACATGGTTAAGCTGCTTGAAGCGCCTATAAAAATGGCTTGCCTGAAGGACACGGGCGCGCTTTCCTACCCGTCGTGGGAAATAACAAAAAAGGATATAGACCGCAACCCCGTTTTATATGCCAACAAGCCCGAATTTGAAGTGGTTGAAAACGGACCCGCAAGAGCCGCAATAAAGGTAACGAGAGAGCTTGATCATTCCTCTATTGAGCAGACCGTATACCTTGAAAGCGGCGGCGGTTATATAAGAGTTGAAAACCGCGTCGACTGGCGCTCAAGGCGCACGATGCTGAAAGCCGTATTCCCCTTTACATGCTACAATCGCTATTCCTACTATGACCTGGGGCTCGGCGCCATAAAGAGAGAAAATAATACGGAAAAGCTGTATGAAGTGCCGGCTCAAAAATGGGCGGACATTACAGCTGGAAACGGCAAATACGGTGTATCTGTCTTTTCAGACTGCAAATACGGCTGGGACAAGCCTGCGTCAAACACGCTCAGGCTGACCTGCCTGCACACTCCGGCAGGCGCGTTCACAAAAGAAACGCGCCAGGATCTTCAGGATTTGGGAAGAAATGTATTCAGCTTTGGAATTTACAGCCACAGCGGCGGCTATGAAAACGGCACGCAGTATGAATGCGAATGCTTTTTGAAGCCTATGACCGCATTTCAAACGGGAGCGCGGCGCGAGGGCGAATTGGGCAGCAGCTATTCCTTTATGAGCGTAAATGACAAGAACTGCGTTGTAAGAGCCGTTAAGCTTGCCGAGGACGGAAACGGAATCATCGTGCGCGTTAACGAGGGCTCCGGAGCAGAGCGCAAGGGCGTCAAGCTCAGGTTTTACGAAAAAATTGCCGGTGCCTGTGAAGCGCTCGCCAACGAAAAAGAGATTGGCAAGGCGCGGTTTGCCGCAAAAACACTGAGCTTTTCTCTGAAGCCGTTTGAAGTAAAAACATTCAGAATACAGCTTGACGGCGGTGAGAAAAAGCCCCGTGAAAGCTTTAAAAAGCTTGAGCTTGAGCGCAATTCAAAGGGCTTTACCGCAAACGAAAACAAGCGGCATGTGATTATCCAGGGAGGGGGCTGTTCCCTGCCGGCAGAGCTTTGCCCCAAAACGATAGTAACAGGCGGCATCACATTCAAGATGCCTGACACGGGCGCGGACAAGGATATTACCGTTGCCCGCGGACAAAGCCTGGAAATGCCTAAGGGATATACAAAGCTTTATATACTTGCCGCAAGCACCCTCGGCGACCGGGATGTGATTTTCAGCGCAGACGGCAAAGAAAAGCCGCTGACGATACATTCCTTTAACGAGCCGATAGGCGCTTGGGACATGGCGGGACTCAGACAGACGGTTGAAATCAAGGACGCCGTTTTAGGTTTTGAATTCACGCACACGCACCACCCGGAGGGAGATATAGCAAACGGCAAGGCATGCTTTTATATATATGAAATAGACATCAGGAATGTAAAAAAGCTCACCCTGCCGGAGGACAACCGCGTTATCATTCTTGCGATGACGGCAATCAAAAAATTCTCCAACACCCGCCTTGCGACGAAGATAACCGACGAAACGCCCGAGAGAAGCTACAGCTTTGACGAAATACCGCCGATTGATAAAATCATTGACAAAACGGAATTTGTAACGATAAGAGCCGGTAAAATACAGGACCAGAAAAACGGCGGCAAAGGAAAAGGCTTTAAACGGGATAATATCATTACGAATATCATTCGGTCGTACACCAAATCCGAATGGTAAAGCATATACATAAAGCCGTATATTGAAGTTAAAAATATACAAAAAAACACCCGCAGATATGCAAAAAGAAATGTATATCTGCGGGTATTTTTTGTAAAGTAATCTATCTTTACGAAAAATAATTGTTCAATATTTTGTTGAAAACAATGTTTAAAATGTTAAAAATAATGGTAATAATTCTTGTGCGCACTTAAATCTGTAAAGCAAAAAGGCTTTATATCAATGTGTTCAACATAGTTTTCAACATTTTAATATGAATATATACAAATTGGCCTATAATGAACGATTTGTATAAATAATAAAAACCGCCGTTTGCACGGCGGTTTAAACTGCAATTTATTTTTTATTGAACAAGCTTACGATATCATTAAATGTATCTGAATCATTTGCTGTAAAGGAGCTTGCAGGCTGCGCATCAGGCGGAGCAACCTCTATATTAGCGGTTGTTGATTTGATGGGAGCTCCCGGCCCCTTATCGCCGAATCTTGTAGCAACTACCGTAATGATGATTTCATCCTCAAGCGACTCATCAACATTAGCGCCCCAGATAATTTCACAGTCAGGATGAACAGCGTTCTTAACGATTGTTGAAGCAACATCAATTTCCTCAAGACCGATATCCGAAGAAGCGGTAATATTAAGAAGCACACCGCGCGCGCCGTCAATAGAAGTATTAAGAAGCGGGCTGGATATAGCTGCCTGAGCGGCAACCTCTGCCTTTTCCTTACCCTTAGCACGGCCAACGCCCATATGCGCATAGCCGGCATCCTTCATGATTTCCGTAACATCGGCAAAGTCGCAGTTTACAAGACCTGTAGCGTTTACAAGATCTGAAATAGACTGAACAGCCTGGCGAAGAACATCGTTGGCAATCTCAAAGGCATTGAGCAGCGTAATCTTTTCGTCTGTAACGAACTTAAGATTTTCATTTGGTATTACCATGATAGAATCAACATACTGCGCAAGCTCATCAATACCGAGCTGAGCCTGATCCATACGCTTTTTACCCTCAAAGGCAAACGGGGTTGTAACAACGCCTACCGTAAGGATACCGAGATCCTTGGCAACCTGAGCGACAACGGGCGCTGCGCCCGTGCCGGTGCCGCCGCCCATACCAGCTGTAATGAATACCATTTCTGCTCCTGTAAGGGCATCGGTGATGGCTTCCCTGCTTTCATCAGCGGCTTTTTTGCCAACCTCCGGCTTAGCGCCTGCGCCGCGGCCCTTGGTAGCTTTTTCACCGATCAGAATTTTCTGTGACGCCTGTGATTTGCCGAGCGCGGGCTTATCACTGTTTACAGCGATAAATTCAACATCCTGAATATTGCAATGCACCATGCGGTTTACGGCGTTTCCGCCGCCGCCGCCGACGCCGACTACTTTAATGGAAACTACCTTTGTATCTTCAGTATCAATTTCGTATCTTCCCATTTTTATTCTCCTTATATGTATTATTTTAGACTTTTCGCTGTCTGTACTTTATTATTGTAACAATATTGTAATCGTTTTGCAATATTTTTTTCAGGTTTTCACAAATATTAATTTCAAATTTTTGCATGATTTTTGATAATAATTTGTGCATATTAGACAAAACAGCAAGGGCAACCTTTACATTTGCAAATATTGTAAAGATATTGGCTTTACAGATTTTGTAACCTTATCCGGCTGTAAAGTAAGATTGCTTGTCAACAGTTAAATTAAGCGTTCCGCTTATGTTTGAGCTGCTTTCATCCAGCTTTTCGCACGACGCAAGCCCCCGGATAATTTTATCCTCCAAATCATCGAGAGAGCCGAGCTCAAAAACGATTCTGCCCATATAAACCACATAATTGCTGTTTACGCCTAAAGTATATATCTCCGTTGCCTGCGCCATTCCGCAGCTGTAAACAGCCTGCGCAAGCGTTGTAAGCCTTTCCTGAACCGCGGTTTCACTGAAAGCGATCGTATTGCCAGGATTCGCGCTGCTCACATCAGCCGAACTGATTATGATCGTATTATCCGGCTGCTCGACGGCGGACTTCTCAAGCACTTTAAAATTGATGTCAAGAAGAATATATGTGCCGTCCTCATTCTGTATGGAATAGGAAGCCGTGGTATCAATAACAACAATATTCACCGTATTCGGCAATTCCCTTTCTATTGTGACCTCGCCGACATAGGGCAGGGCTCTTGTGATTCGGCTTTCTATATCCTCCTCGTCCAGCAGAAACAAATTATCCTCTGAGGATACGCCGGAGGCTTCTATGATTTCCTCCGATGTATAGATGCCGCTCCCCTGCGCCGTTATATTTTCCGCTTTAAAAAACACGGTGAGGGACAATACTGAACCAAAAATCAAAAGCACCATAAGTAAACAAAAGCCGAGCAAGCCGCGCCTTACGCTGTTTTTAAGCCGCCTTTTTTTATTCTGCCTGCGGCGCGTTTGGTTTTTTGTAGGCGCCTGCCGCTGCCGCTGCGGCGGCTTCCCGCTCTGCTGAGCATCCCTGTAGATACGCGGCGGCTCAAGGTCGTTGAGCGGCGCGCGCGTCGCATGGCTTTTTTCCGAAACCGCGCGTTTTCGTTTCTTTTTGTTATCATTCATAATCTTTTCTTTCTATTAACGCTCCTATTTTACTCAGATTTTTTTCTATACACTCATAGCCTCTGTCAATATGATAAATATTGCCCACCGTTGAGGTTCCGTTTGCCGCGAGCGCCGCAAGCACTAACGCCGCTCCGCCGCGCAGGTCGGTAGAATAAACATTGGCGCCGTACAGCTCGCGAACGCCGTTTACAACCGCTATTCTGTCGTTCACGGTAATATCCGCGCCGAAACGGCGAAGCTCGCTTATATGTTTATACCTGCCGTCAAAAACGCTTTCGTTAAACACGGAGGTTCCGTTTGCTTTGGACAAAACAGACATCAGCACGCTTTGGCAATCCGTAGGAAAGCCCGGATAAGGCATCGTTTTTATATTCTTAACACGCCTGAGCCGTTTGGGAGAAACAAGCTTTAAATCATTTGAGGAAAGATAGATTCGGCAGCCCATTTCGCTGAACACCGGAATGATGGGCACAAGATGCGCCGCACGCACATTTTTTATGACAAGCTCCTTTGCCTGGAGCGCCCCGGCGCACATATAAGTTGTGGCAACAATTCTATCCGGAATAACCGTATGCGAATTGGGATAAAGCTTTTCCACGCCCTCTATTTCAATCGTGCTTTCACCCGCGCCGAAAATTTTGGCGCCGCACGCATTCAAAAACGCCGCCAGATCGCTGATTTCCGGCTCACGCGCCGCGTTGATTATGGTTGTTTTGCCTTTTGCAAGCACCGCGGTAATAATGATGTTTTCCGTAGCGCCCACGCTTGGAAACGACAGAAAGATTTTTGCGCCGTTCAGCCTTTGTGCCCGGCAGTGTATACAGCTGCCGTTTTCGGTTATCTGAACGCCTAATTTTTTCAGCGAGGCAAGGTGCAGGTCTATGGGCCTGACACCGATGTCGCACCCGCCCGGAGGGCATAAAAGCGCCTCCTTGCAGCGTGTTACAAGCGAGCCGAGGAATATGATTGACGAGCGCATTTCGCGCATCATTTCCTCGGGAATATCGTTGTTTATAATATTGGATGTGTTGATGATAAGCGTGTCTTTTTCACGCTTTACATCAGCGCCGAGATGCTTTAGTATTTCCGCCGATGCGGTAACATCACTCAGATCGGGTACATTATGTAATACGGTTTCCCCTTCTACAAGCAGCGTTGCCGCGATAATCGGCAGAACCGCGTTTTTGGAGCCGTGAACGGAAATCTCTCCGCCGAGCTGCTGCGCACCCGTTATGATAAGTTTTTTCAAATCAGCCACCTGCCTGCATATTCTTTTACATTCTATGCAGAACACGGGGCTTTGCTAAATTATTTGCGGCAAAGGGATAGTATGATGTCGGCAATCCGCTTTGCGGAATCCTTTACAGCCATATCCGCCGCATTCCTGCCCATTTGGGCAAGCTCGTCTTTATTGGAAACCATCTCGCCTATAACGCATTTAAGCCTTTCGGAAGAAAGCTCGCTTTCCTCAATCACTCTTGCCGCATTTCGCTTTACAAGTGCCATTGCGTTGTGGAACTGATGATTTTCGGCAACATAGGGGCTCGGTATAAGTATGGACGCCTTGCCAAGCGCCTCTATTTCCGACAGGGTGGACGCCCCCGCCCTTGAGATCACTATATCGGCAGCCGCCATACATATATCCATATTATCTATATAATTTCTGACTTCAACAGTGCCTTTCCTGCCGTCTGCGAACCCTGCCTGTTTAAATTTTTCAAGATATTCGCCGCCGTTGGTACCCACCGAATGTATGTGGTAATAGTTTTCGTTTTCGGCGCTTTCAAGCAGAATATCAAACATAGCCTTATTTATAGGCTCCGCGCCGAGAGAACCGCCGAAGGAAAGTATAAGCGGCTTATCTCCCACGCCGAGCTGCGCGCGGGCAAAATCACGGCTTGCGTTCAGCAGCTCTCCCCTTACGGGCAGGCCGGTTATATACGGCTTGTTTTTGCACTGTAGCCTGTCGACGGCGTCCTCCACGGTTACCATAACGGCGTCCGTTTTTTTTGCCAGCGTTTTATTGGTTATACCCGGATACGCGTTCTGCTCGTGGATACAGGTTGGTATTCCGAGCTGCGCCGCCTCTTCAATAACGGGGCCGGAAACATAGCCGCCGAAGCCTACGCAGACATCGGGCTTAAATTGAGATATGATTTTTTTGCTCTGCCCCTTTGATTTGAATACCCTGAGAACCGTTTTGATATTATGCTTCAGCGCTGACGGCGTTAACGAACGGCGGAAGCCGGATATTTCAATCGTTTTGAATTCAAATCCCGCATTGGGAACAAGGCGCGCCTCCATATGGTCCGCCGTTCCCACAAACATAATTTGCGAATCCTCATAATTTTCCCTGATATAGGACGCCACGGCGATAGCGGGATTTATATGCCCTGCCGTGCCGCCCGTCGCAAACAAGATCTTCATTGATTTTATCCAACCTCCTGGATATCCGCCTTCTTCTGATTTGCCCTGCGCGATATTCCGAGGACAACTCCCATCTCGCCCAAAAGCATCATAAGCGCCGTGCCGCCGTAGCTGAAAAACGGAAGAGAAATGCCGGTATTCGGAATAGAATCTGTTACAACAAGGATATTGAGCGCCACCTGGATCCCTATCTGCGCCGCAATACCGATAACAACGAGCGAGGCGAATTTATCGTTTATGGAAAGCGCGATTTTAAACGCTCTAATGATAAGCACCGCGAAAAGAATGATGATGATTGCCGCGCCGACAAAGCCGAGCTCTTCGCAAACTATGGCGAAAATAAAGTCATTCTGAGGCTCCGAAACATAAAGGAACTTTTGCTTTGAGTTGCCGAGCCCTACACCGAAAAGCCCGCCTGAGCCTATGGCGTAAAGCGAATTGTTGATTTGCCAGCGCGCGCCGAGCGGCTCATAGCTTTTATCGGTAAACGCGATCAGCTTTTCCTGCACATATTCCGGAAGGATTTCCGGAAATTCAAATACGACAAAGCCGATTGCAACAACGAAAGCGACGCCTATAATAAACACCGTTCTGTTTGACCCGCCCGCAAACATAAGAACAAGACCTATAAGTCCCACGATTATCGTACCCGAAACATGGTTTTCCGCCATAATCAGCACACAGTAAACGCCGATGATTACGACAGGGATCAGAATACCGTATTTAAATGTGCGCATACGCTTTGAAAATATACTTATATAGGTTGCGAGCGTTGTTATCAAGGTGAATTTTGCTATGTCGGAGGGCTGGAATGTAAAAAGATTTCCGACCGGTATATATCGCCTGAAATCCTCTCCCGCTTCCGAGGATAAGCTGGTGTGATAGAACAAAACAAGCACGAGCAAAAACAGAGTCAGACCCAGCAAATAGGGCGCAGCCGCCTTGAATATTTTAAAATTCAGCTTAGAGATAAAAAGCATTGCCGCCACGCCTATAACGGCAAAAATAAACTGGCGGAGAAAATAGTGGTAAGAATTGCCGGACTCATAATATGAATAAGGATAAGACGCCGAGAAAAGCATAACAAGCCCGATGGCAAGAATAACGATGGTGAGCACAAAAAACGGAACATCAAACGCGCCCGTTATAAACAATGATCTTTTCAGGGACTTAAAGCCGTGCCCTTTTTTGGGGCGCACGATTTTTTCAGAAGCCGTTGTTCCCGCCGGAACGCGGGCCGCTTGCCCTGCCGACTGCCTGTCATATCTTGCGGGAGGGGTTAATCTATCCGGCATTGCTTTCTTCCTTTCTCTATTTTAGCTTTGAAAAATTAATAAATATAGCTGTATCTTTTAAGAGTTTGTGTTGCCGAACACAAGCAGCAGAACACCTATTACACAGCCGACGATATTCACAAACGAAAAGACGGCGCAGATTTTCTTTTCCTTCCAGCCGCACATTTCAAAGTGGTGGTGGATCGGCGCCATTTTGAAAACACGCTTTCCGTGCGTGATTTTGAAATAGCCGATCTGTATAATGTCGCTCATGGTTTCGCAGACATATACAATACCCATGGGCAGAAGAATAAACGGGAATTTTACGGTAAAGCCGAGCGACGCCACGAGACCGCCGAGAAACAGCGAACCCGTATCGCCCATGAACACCTTAGCCGGATTCCAGTTCCAGCAAAGGAAGCCGCACATAGCGCCGAGAAGCGCCGCGGCAAGTATGCCGAGACCGGCAAAGCCCTGCATAAACGCCACGGCTGTGAAAGCCGCGCCCACCGTTGCGGTAACGCTCGAACAAAGGCCGTCTATCCCGTCCGTAAGATTAACGCTGTTCACGCAGCCGTAAATGATAACTACGGAAAGCGCCCAAAAGATGATTCCCGTAAAGAAATTTTTTGAAAAATCCACGGAGCCTATAAACGGAAAATACCAAACGGTATTTTTTGAGAGCCAAAGCGTTGCAACATAGCCGATTGCCACAACAAGCTGCCCTATGGTCTTCTGCTTCGGTGAAAGGCCCTCGTTTCTTTTAAGCTTGATTTTTATATAATCGTCGGCAAACCCTACTATACCGCAGCCAAGCGCAAGCAGAAGACCTGCTATGAGGAGTGTTTTTTCACGCCCGGTGATAATTGCGGAATACTCTGTTTCAAGTTCACCGCCGAGAGATGTGAATATCACTGCCGTTATTGCAAAAGCGCAGATTATGCCGATAATAAACATAAGCCCGCCCATATTGGGCGTACCCTGCTTTTTCTTATGCCACTTCGGACCGATATCAAGAATCGTCTGCCCGAATTTAAGCTTGCGAAGCCACGGTATTATAATAAATCCCAAGGCGGCGGTTACGGCAAAGCCGATAACGGCGCCCACTGCAGCAGCGGCTGTAATACTCATTAAAAATCCCACCTTTACCGTTCTTTACTTTTTACTTAATTCATGCAATATATCCTCTACCGCCTCACGCTCATCAAAATGAATGGTGCCTGTGGGCAGGATCTGATATGTTTCGTGCCCTTTTCCGGCGAGGAGAATAATATCGTCCTTACGGGCATTTTCCATTGCGAATTTAATGGCTTCCTTTCGGTTTTCAACAACGGTATACGGTGTTGAAACGCCTTTCATGCCCTCAAGTATATCCTCAATGATGGAATGGGGGTCCTCCGAGCGCGGGTTGTCTGATGTAACCACGCAGTAATCCGAAAGCTCCGCGGCGATCTTGCCCATTTTGGGGCGCTTTGTTTTATCGCGGTCGCCGCCGCAGCCGAACACGGTAACTACCCTGCCCTTTGCAACCTCCTGCAAAGAGGAAATGATATTTTCAAGCCCGTCTGGCGAATGGGCATAATCTATGATAACCGTATAATCGGTACCGGGCGTCGGCACCACTTCGATTCTGCCCTTTACGCCGGAGGATTTGCAAACAGAATCAAGAACCGTGCCGAAATCAATGCCGAGGGTAACGCAGACGCAAGCCGCGCACAGTGAATTATACACTGAAAATCTGCCGGGTATCGGGCAGCGCACTCTGCCGATTTCCTCGCACACCAAATCATATTCAACGCCGTTGGGCAGCAGCTTGACATTTTTGGCAACGAAATCGGCGTTGTTTGTATTTACGGCGTATGTTACCTTTTTGCAGTCAAGCCCCTCAACGATTTTGATGCCGTAAGGGTCGTCGGCATTCGTAACGGCGGTTTTGCAGTTTTTAAACAATATCCTTTTTGCTTCAAAATAATTTTCAAAGGTTTTATGGTAATCCAGATGATCCTGCGTAAGATTGGAAAACGCGCCTACCTCAAATTCAAGTCCGTTTACCCTGCCCTGCGCCAAAGCCTGCGAGGAAACCTCCATAACGCAATATTCACACTCTGCCTTTACCATAAGGGAAAGCAGCTTTTGCAGCTCATAGGGATCGGGGGTCGTAAACTTAGCCGGATACACTTCACTGCCCACCATATTCTGCACGGTGCCTATAAGACCGACCTTTTTGCCGGCATTTTCAAGTATCTGTTTGATAAGGAAGGTTGAGGTGGTTTTGCCGTTTGTTCCGGTTATGCCCACAAGCTTGAGCTTATCCGCCGGATTTCCGTAAAAATTCGCGCAAACGGAGGAATACACGGCTCTTGTGTCCTCCGTTATGACCTGTGCGGGAAGACCGAGATCCTTTTGCGTCAGCACGGCTGCCGCGCCTTTTTCCAGCGCCTCTCTGGCGGCGTTATGCCCGTCAAATGTATTTCCTTTTATACACACAAACAGGCAGCCCTCACTGACGGCTCTGGAATCCTGCGTAACATCCGTGATTTCTTTCTCCTCAAAAGAATTTTTAACATTTATCCCTTTTAGTATTTCGGATAATTTCATTTTAAGTCCCCCAGTGTTATCTATCAATCCAATACGGCCTCTGTGGATTTGAAGCTGACTGTTATTACCGTTCCGATTTCTACCTCTTCGCCGGCGTCCACGCTTTGCTTATACGCCACAACAAGCGAATCCTCCGTTGAATTGCCGGAAATCTCTATATTCAGATTATACGACGCCGCAAGGCTGTTTGCCTGGGCAACGGTAAGCCCGGTAAAATCGGGAACGGTCACGGTTTCCTTGTCTGAATCGTCGGTATAAAGAACCACCGTTCCGCCTGACGGAATCGTTGAGCCGGCGCTGGGCGACTGGCTGATAACCAAATCCCCGTCGCCGACGACCTTCACCTCAAAGCCTTCGGCTTCAAGCGTGGACTGCGCGTCTGACGCGCTCTGACCGATCACGCTCGGCGTTGAGTTTGAAAGCGCTTCCTCTTCCTCGTCGGTATATACGGGCTCTATGCCGAGCACTTCCATACACTCTTCGATTACGGTTGCCGCAATCGGCGCGCATATCGCGCCGCCGCCGAGGTCCTCGTCCGGCTCATCGCAGATTATGAGCAGCGCGATCTGCGGATCATCTGCCGGAGCAATCGCGGCAAACGAAACGATGTACTTATCGTCTTCGCCCTCTTCGGATTCGCCGAGCTTTGTTGAAGTACCTGTTTTTCCGCCCACGCGGTAGCCCGCAACATAAGCGTTTGTACCTGTACCGTTATCTACTACAGACTGCATCATCTGGCACACCAGCTCTGCGGTCTCCTCACTGATGACCTGCCTTACCGCATTGGTCTGCGTCTTTGAAATCGTATTGCCGTCCGAATCGGTGATTTCGGAAACAACATACGGCGTAAGCAGCGTGCCGCCGTTTGCGATTGCGCACAGCGCCGTGCACACCTGAATCGGCGTTAAGCTGTTTGTCTGCCCGAATGATGCGGAGGAAAGCTCAACAATGCCGTATTCGTCTTCCTCATAATACTGCGAGCTTGCTTCTCCGGGGAGGTCTATGCCTGTTTTTTCCGTAAAGCCGAAGCCGCTGAAATATTTATAATAATTTTCTACGCCGAGTCTTTGACCGAGCGTTATGAAAAACGGATTGCAGGAATTTTCAAGCCCCTGCGTTAAGGTCTGCGTGCCGTGGCCGCTGTGGTTATGGCAGTTCATGGTATATTCGTCAACCTGAATCGAGCCTGTGCAGGTATACTGCGTATCCAGCGTTGCTATGCCCTCCTCAAGCAAGGCGCTTGCCATAAAGACTTTAAACACCGAGCCCGGGACATATGTATCTGACACAAGGAAGTTTCGCCACTGCCTTTGGATATATTCGCTTTGCTGTTCGCTTCTTTCCGTATCGTCCTCGATCGCTTCAAGCGCCTCGGTATAAACATCGTATGTCAGCTCATAGGGCGAATTGCAGTCGTAATTGGGAAGCGAAGCCATGGCGAGCACGGCGCCGGTGTTGCAGTCCATAACGATGCCGTAGCAGCCCTTTGCCGAGTATTCGTTCAGCGTTCTCTCAAGCTCCTTTTCAAGATAATACTGAATCGTTGTGTTGATTGTGAGTGTGAGCGAATAGCCGTCTTCGGCATCATAAACGGTTTCGTAATCATCTGAAATTGAATTAGATTTGGCGTCCTGCGCTGTAATCACTCTGCCGTTCGTACCCGAAAGTATATCGTCATAATACGCCTCTATACCGGCAAGCCCCTGATTATCCGAGCCGGTAAAGCCTATTACCGTGGACGCTAAGCTTCCGTACGGATAATACCTTGTTGTGCTTTCCTCAAAGCCTATGCAAAGCGAAAGGCTGTTTTCCGAAACGAACGAGGCGATCTCCTCTTTTTCGCTGTTTTCAACATTTTTCTCGACCACCTGATACTGGCTGTCCGCCTGACTTTTTTCAAGCAGCGCCTGCTTTTCCTCATCGTCATATTCAAAGACGGAAGCCAAATAATCCACGATCGTCTGGCGGTTGTTGTCCGTTATATTTGACGGGTCAAGGAACACCGTCCAAACGGTTGCGGACTGCGCGAGGACATTGCCGTCGCTGTCATATATCGTGCCGCGGCTTGCCGTGATTTCCGTATCCGAAAGCTGCTGGCTCAGCGCCTTATCCGCGTATTCCTCTCCTTTGACAATTTGAATGTAGAAAAGGCGGCCGACAATCGTTACAAACAGAAAAGTCAAAAGCATTCCGAAGATAAACACCCTTGATGTGAACATTTTTCTGAATGAGGTCATATCATTTCCGCCTTTCTTATAAGTTATATATTATAATAGAATAATTTTATGAGAGCCGAAAAAATACGGCTCTCAATATAATACTGCAAAATCCGGTTTATTATTCCGCGTCATCCTGCGTCTGCGCTTCCTCTGCCTGCCGCGCAATGTAATCCGCAGTATCAATATAGATGATTTGGCTGGACTGCAATCTTGTCATACCCAACTCCTCAATGGCATAGGCGTCTATCTGCGAAACCGAAATCAGGGATTCCAGCTCCGCGTTCAGGCTTACATTTTCACTTTCGGCAACGGAAATCTCATCCTGTATCTTCGCAATGCTTTTTGTTAGTTCATTTTTCTGAACATATGTATAAATCACGCCGGTAAACATTGCCAAAACAATGCCGACCACGACGACGCTTTCAATCACCTTGACGCGCGCGGCGCGCTGTTCCTTGATAAGCTGGCTGCGGCTTTTCTTGACTGTATTCGGGCTTAAGCCGAATTTCCTCCTCGGCGTTCTTTTCGGTTGAGGAGCTGCGGAGGAACGCGTTCTGTTAAATGCTTCAAGCGCATAAGCGGCGTCGCCGTTATATGAATATCTTCTGAAATCATTTGAGTTTACCATTATTATTCCTCCTTTTTAAAATTCTATTTATAATTCAGTATTTTTTAAAAGCTCTGAGTCTGGACGACCGAGCGCGGGGATTTTCTTTCAATTCATCTTCGCCCGGCGTTTTCGACTTGAACGGAAGCTCGCCCTTTGGCTTATTGCCGCATACGCACACGGGAAATTCCTTTGGGCAGGTGCAGCCGCGTGTCCAATCGGCAAATTTTTCCTTAACAATCCTGTCCTCCAGCGAATGGAAAGAAATCACGGCTAATATGCCCCCGTGATTCAAGCAGTCAAAGGCGTTATCCAGCGCTGTTTTAAGGCTTTCAAGCTCTCCGTTTACCTCTATCCGGATTGCCTGAAAGGTTTTTCTTGCCGGATGGCCTTTTTTTAATTCCTTTGCCGGAAGTGAATCTCTGATAACATCCACCAATTCAAAGGTGGTTTTTATAGGCTCTTCCCGCCGCCTCTGCACAATATTTTTTGCAATTGAGCGGCTGTATTTTTCCTCGCCGTACAGATAAATGATTCGCGCGAGGCTCTGCTCGTCATAACCGTTTACAACATCATAAGCGGAAAGACCGCTTTTTGACATACGCATATCAAGCGGCGCGTCTTTATGAAAAGAGAAGCCGCGTTGGGCGTTGTCAAGCTGAAAGGAGCTGACGCCGAGATCCAGCAGCAGCCCGTCTATACCGTTTATGCCGAGATTTTTCAGAATGTTTTTAATATTAGAAAAATTATCGTTAACTATGGTCACATTATCGAACTGCGCAAGGCGTTCCTCAAGCACGGCGACCGCATCGGGGTCGCGGTCCACGGCAATCAGCCTGCCCGCGCGCTTTGCCAGCTCGCGCGAGTGCCCGCCGCCGCCGGCAGTGCCGTCAACGATAATTTTATTTTTATCCGGTTCAAGCGCTTCTACAGACTCGTTAAAAAGCACGCTTTTATGAATGAAATCCATTTTAATCAGCCTTTTCGGCGGAATTTTTTTTGCTTGACCTGTCCATAAGATCGTAAATACCTACATTGGGGTCAAATTTGCTGTGCATCTTATCGTATTCTTCCGAATTCCAAATTTCTATAGAACCGCCGTTGCCTTCCAGGATTACCTCGCTGTCGTTTGACAGCAGGGACATCTCTTTAAGCCTTTGATTGAGGGTGAATCTGCCCTGGGCGTCCAAATTACCCTCTTCCGTTTTGCTCAGCAGCTCCTTGGTGACATCATAGGTATCGTTCTCCGTAGCCTGCTGCGTTTTCATATATATCTTTTCAAATTCCTCAGTGGGATACAGGGTCATACACTTACAGCCCTTAACGGTTACGGCTACCATATAAAAATCACGGCCGAGCCTTTCGCGCCATTTTACGGGTATGGAGAGCCTGCCCTTCCCGTCTAATTTAAAGTTAAAATATGTTCCGGCAAAAATCAGCACAGCTCTCACCCCTTTCACATTTCAGTGCTGTTAGAGTTGGATTTTAATGAAATTCATTGGAAATCATTGAATTTTGCCCCTCTTGGTACAATTATAATAGGGTGATTGCTAAAAGTCAAGGAATAAATTCTTACGAAAGTATTTGTAACAGAATTGTAACATTTGTATATAAGCGCTATTTATTGTATAAAACAGAAGAATATGTTATAATTTACGGGTAAAATCCTTACTGCCGTGAAAGGAGCTGCGTAGCGTTGGATGATTACAAAACCACATGGAGAGAAAAAATAGGCTACGGCGTAGGCGCCATAGGCCTTGACCTTTCCTACGGATTGTTTTATTCGTATCTTTCCTATTATCTTTCAAGCGTGCTCGGACTTAAAGAAGCGTTTTTGCTTATCCTTACGCCGCTTGCAAGGATATGGGACGGCATAAACGACCCTATTATGGGCACCATAGTTGACAGCACCAAAACAAAAATGGGCAAATACCGGCCGTGGATACTGATCGGCACGGCTGCAAACGCCATTGTGCTTTTCCTGCTGTTCACCTCTTTCGGCATGAGCGGAACAAAGCTTTATGTTTACATAGGCTTTATGTATGTGCTTTGGGGCATGACAAACACCATGGCGGATATTCCGTACTGGTCCATGGTGCCGAGCTTTACGAACGACCCGAAGGACAGAAATCTTGTAGCCACTGTTGCAAGGACCTTCAGCGGATTCGGTCAGGGCGTTATAACCGTTATGACGCCGATTGTGCTGCCGTATCTTTCAAGCGGGCTGGAAAAGACGGAGGACGGCTACAGCGCTTCCGGATTTTCACGCTGGGCGCTGATTTGCGGGGTACTGCTGGTCACCTTTGCGGTGATCTGCGTTTTCTCCACCAAAGAGCGGAATGTAATCTACAACACGGAAAAATTCAGTTTCAAAAAAATGTTTAAGGTAATCGGAACCAATGATCAGCTTGTTATATTTATGCTGTTCGCGATGATATCAAACGCGGGCTGGTACCTTACAAGCGGAACTGCCGTTTACTATTTCACCGATGTTCTGGGAGAGAGCACGGCGCAGAGCCTGTTTTCGGTAATCGGCGCAATCGGCTCTGTTTTAGGGCTTCTTGTCATTCCCGTTTTAAGCAAAAAGTTTACGAACCGAACGATTTATCAGATTTCGCTTATACTGGCAATCGCCGGGTACGCGCTGATGTACCTGTTCGGCCCTGTTCTGAACATTACGATAGCGCTGGACATCAGTTACATACTCGCCAGCATAGGCATCGGCTCTATGTTTGTGGCGCAGACTGTATTTCTTGCAGATATTGTTGATTACGGCGAATATAAAAACGGCAAGCGTTACGAGAGCATAACCTTTTCCATGAAGGGCTTTTTGCAGAAAATGGCATACACCATCCAGACCGTTATCCTGTTCGGCGGACTTGGCATAATGAATTACAACGAGCAGATACTGGGCGGCACAATCAATGAAAGCACAAAGACCGCCATAGGCATAATCTGCTTCGGTATACCGCCGATTCTGATGATCATTTCCCTGATTATATTCAGTTCAAAATTCAAGCTTTACGGCAATTTAAAACAGGAGGTTCACGATTATATTGCCGATAAACGCGCAAGCGAGACGCACTGAAGCGAATGAGCATAGCTTAAAGACCTGCGGAAAACAAATCCGCAGGTCTTTACATGTGGCATTATATTAAGTTAATAATTCAAATTTTAAAAGAAAGAAGTAATAAAAAATGGCAGAAATAAAAACAATAGTGAAAGACAAAAAGCAGTTTTTGCTGAGATGCGTAATACTTTGCGTGGGAATAGCGTTTATGGCGCTCGGCGTTTCGTTTTCCATAAAAGCCGATCTCGGCGTATCGCCCATTTCAAGCGTTCCGTACATAACGGGGTATATTTCAGGTCTGAGCACCGGCACAACAACAATCATCATGAACTGCTTGTTTATTGTTATAGAAATCCTGCTGCTGAGGAAAAATTTTGATAAATTCCAGCTGGTGCAGGTATTGATTTCCCTGATTTTCGGCGGACTGATAGACTTTTTTGAAATGCTTACAGACAGCCTCGGCTATTCCAGCTACCTCGGTCAATGGCTGTACTGCGCGCTCGGCATTCTTCTGCTTGCCTTCGGCGTAAGCCTTGAGGTTATGGCGGGGCTGACATCAAACGCCGGCGAGGGCGTAGTGCTTGCGGTATGCCGGGTAACGCATCTTAAATTCGGGAATGTGAAGGTGGCTTTTGATATCATTCTGATGTGTATAACCGTTGTGATTTCGCTCGCCGCGCTGCACAGGCTGGAGGGCGTGCGCGAGGGCACGATTGCCGCGGCCGTATTCGTAGGTCTGATTACCAAATTATTCGCGCGGATACTTGAACCGTTCAGGAAAAAATATCTGTCCGTTCCCGAAAAAGAATAAAAGAAAAGCCGAATATATACAGTTCCCTGTATATATTCGGCAGTTTTATATTATTTTACTTGCTATATTTTATTCCTAACAAAATCCAACTTATCGCACAGCTAATGATTATAATAAAAATTATAGGTAACATTATTTTTAAAGAAGTGGAAAAGCTGATGATTTCATGTTTAATCAGAATTTCTAAAACGATAGTTGAAACAATTAAAGCAATTGAAGATATTAAACCTCTGACAAAAAAGCCTTTTGAAAAAGAAACTATTTCACTATGTGTCATATTTTGAGGCTTAAATCCCGGAAGCGTTAAAATATCAACTTTTTTTGTAACAATCACAAAAATTCCAATTCCTAAAAAAACTATCACTTCAGGAATTATTGTAACAAAAATTCTATAATCTGACATTATAACAACTCCTTGTGCTTTCGTTATTCTGCACATGGAAAAAGCTAAACTATATGATTCATTTGAAAAAGCGGAATTATTCCTCGGTTACTCTCTTATTGTTAAGACCCTGGCGGATTCTTCTTACATCCGCAAGCGCTTTATAAAGCGAATCGTCTATGCTGAGCAAGGTATCGTCCGCATAATTATTGACAGCGGTCAGCATTTCCCTGCTCTTATTCTGCGCGTTGGTGAGCATATCGTTGGCTTTTGCGGTAGCGTCCCCAAGAATTTCGGAAGCCTGATTTTTCGCGTCCTGAACATAGGTATCGCCTTCCTCGTGCGCCTTGGCGATGATATCCGCAGCCTCCGCCTGAGCTGTTTGGGTAATCTGGTCGCGTGCAACAAGCTCTCTTGCCTGCGCCTGCGCTTTGGCAATAATATCCTCCGCCTCTTTCTTAGCCTCGTCAAGAATGCTGTTTCTTGAATCCACAATCGCCTTTGCCTGCTTTGTTTCCTGCGGAGTATTGAGGCGGATATCCTCAATAATTGTTTTGATTTTATCTACATCGACAAGACTTTTCTTCGTCATCGGCATTGAAGTGGCGTCATCAAGCACATCCTCAAGATCTTCAAGCAAAATATCCGTATTTGTCATTATTGATTTCTCCTTTACATCTTAAAACTACTTCATCTAAAATTTCCTGCGGCACAAAGCGGGATATATCCCCGTTCAGCCGGCAGACTTCTTTTACCATGCTGGAGGAAAGAAACATATTCGAGCTCTTTGCGGTCAGGAAAACGGTTTCTATCTCCGGCAGGAGGCTTTTATTTGTAAGAGCCTGCTGAAATTCATATTCAAAATCAGACACGGCTCGAAGGCCCTTAACGATTGCTACCGCGCCAACATTTTCGGCATAGCTGACGAGCAGCCCATCATAAGTATCTATTTCCACATTTTTCTTTTTTACACATTTTTCAAGCAGCTTTATTCGCTCTTGCAGAGAAAACAAGGCATGCTTTTCGCTGTTTGTCATGACAAGGACGATGACTTTATCAAAAAGCTGCGCCGCACGCTCTATAATATCTATATGGCCGAGCGTTACCGGGTCAAAGCTGCCGGGGCAAATCGCTATCTTCATATATCTAATCCTTTCGGTAAAGGGTTATCTTTGTTTTGCCGTAACGCCTGCTCAGAATAACATTTAAACTGCCGGCGCTTTCCGGAAGTTCTTCCGAAGCTGAGGTTTCGCAAGCCACGAGCGCGTTTTTATTGAGCCCGTTTTCAAGCATAGGCAACACTTTATTGACAATGCCCTGATTATAAGGCGGGTCAAGAAAAACAATATCGAACCCCGAACACGCCGAAGCGTAGCCCAGCGCGTTTACAGGTAAAATCCTGGACACGCCTTCAAAGCCGCATTTTTTAATGTTGCGCTCCACGACGGCGCGCGCATTTCTGTCTGCCTCAACAAACACACATTCAGCCGCCCCGCGCGAAAGCGCCTCTATACCGAGCTGACCCGACCCTGCAAAAAGATCAAGCACCCTTTTGCCTTCAATATCAA
>CAYOPQ010000027.1:0-21548 GCA_964405895.1 uncultured Bacteroides sp.
GTGCTTGAGCAAAAGGGCAGAGCGGAGATGGGCTATGACTGGACGGATATTTTTGACCCGAAAGCGTTTCGGGCGGCAGGGCTGCCGATGCCTTCGGGCGAGCTCTATACTTATAAGGAGGACATGACCTTCCTCAACCCGTCCATGAGCGTTCGCCTGCGCCAGCATGTGCCGAAGGATAAAAGAGAGATAAAAATGGAGCGGCGGGAGCTTTATCATTATCTTATAAGCTGTGCCGAAAACAGCGGCGCGCAGCTTGTTTTTGACTGTAAGGTGCTCGGCCCTATCATGAGCGGCAACAGGGTTACGGGCGTATTGACCGAAAACGGCAGCTATTATGCGGATCTTGTTATAGACGCCTGCGGCATGGATTCGCCTGTAAAAAAGAATCTGCCGCCCGGTATTCCCGTTGAAAAAAGCGTTTCAAGGAAGGACTACATAACGATTTACCGCGCGTTTTTTGACCGCGGCTGCAATGCCGAAGTGCGGGATAAATTCAAGGTCCTGCTTTTTGCCGACGGAATACGCGGCATCAGCTGGATTGCGGCGGAGGACGGCTTTACGGATCTGCTGATAGGCAGGTTTGAAGATTTTGATATGGCTGAGGCGGAGCGCTTTGCGGGCGTTCTGCGCGAAACAGACCCGCAGCTCGGCAGCAGGGTGCTGCGCGGCGGGCAATTCGTTAAGATACCGGTGCGCCAGCCGATGTGCATTATGGTGTGGAACGGCTATGCGGCGATAGGGGACAGCGCTTTTATGACGGTGCCGCTTATAGGTTCCGGCATTGCAAATTCCCTGCGCGCGGCAAGAATGCTTGCGGATACGGTGCTTGAGGATTCCGAGTGTAAATTTGACTGCAAAACGCTGTGGAAGTACCAGGTGCGGTATTTCAGAGAGCTCGGAGGCGGTCTTGCGCCGCTTGCCGCCGCCAAAAATATTCTGCTGAGCATGAGTGCGGAGGATATTGATTATGTTTTTGAATCCGGCACGCTGAATGAGGATAATATTACCATGACGGCGGATTTTCACAGCCTCGGCGATCTGATGGCCTTTGACCCGGCGGACCTTATGAAAAAAGGCGGAAATCTTTTAAAAAATCCGCGCGTATTGAAAAAGCTGGCAGCCGGCGCGCCCAAAATTGCCGGCGCGTCTGCCGTGTGCGCGGCGATTCCGAAGCACTGGAACGAGCGTGCCGTGCGCGGCTGGGCGGCGGATTATGAGGCGTGCTTCCGGTGAGCGATTAAATCGCTGAAAATAGACGAAGGAAACTCATGTTTTTCTTGCGTTCAAGCTATGAAAATGATACAATACAATCACAATAACAGTATGCTTTCAGGAAGAATTGTTTATGGAAAAATTTATTGATTATATAGAACAGGCTTTGCCGAGCCGTTCGGAAGAGCCGCTTCTGTTCCAATTTAAAAAAAAGACTCTTGATGAGATGAATGCGCTTTCGGCAACGATTGAAAAGCGCGGGCTTAAAGACAAGACCGTGCGGGAGGATCTGATTATCAGCGAATACCCGGATCTTCCGGGCAGCTATGAAAAATATTACGCGGAAAAAACTGCGCAAGCCAAATCAAAGCGCAATCTGATTATAAATATTATAGGTTCCGCGGCGTTCATTTTGCTTTTGCTTATCGTCTTTCTCGCGTCCGGCTTTATAACCGACGATTGGGGACAAGTGTGGGTGCTCTTGGTAGACGGCTTTTTGCTTTGGATAGATTATCTTTTGCTCATAGGCGTAAAGAAAATCACTTCCCTCAGCCGCATATTCCACATTTTTGCAAGGATACTGCTCGGTATCGCCGTTGTTGTATTTTCCGTTGCGGTGTTCCTTGTGGCAATGGCGGTTTTCCATGTTGCCGACAGCTGGCTGATCGTTATAGGCGGTATCGCCGCGATTTTTGTTGCGGACAGTATTTATATAACCGTTACCGGTCAAAAGCTTGCCGTTATATTTTATCTTGTCTACATACCTGCGATTGCGTCAATGCTTTATATTGTCTTATCCGTGACGGGCATCATCCCATGGACGCCCGGCTGGGTCATGATACCGCTGTCGCTGATTATCGATGTGGCGGTTATAGCCGCGCTCGTTATTCGCAATAAAAAAGCAGCTATGGAGGTGGCAAAGCATTGGAACGAAGACTAAACGCAGAGCTTTGGGATAAGATGCACTATCTTTTCCGTGATTTTAACGACCGAATGGTGCATGTGGAGCTCAGATATGATTTTGAAATAGATATTGAAGCGCTCAAAACGGTGCTTATCTGCTTTTTTGAAAAAGCGCCGGTGCTTCATTCCTCTTTTACGGATAATCATGTGCGCCCGTACTGGACGGTGAATGATTACAGCATAGATGATGTTCTAACGGTTGAAGATGTTGCCGCCGCCGAGCTGGACGCAAAGATAGACGAATTCCTGACGCAGTGCATAGAGCCGCAGGCGCAGCTGCAAATGAAGGTTGCGCTGTTCAGATACGAATGTAAATCCGCGCTCTGCATTGTTGAAAACCATATGTGCATGGACGGGGGCGATTTCAAATATTTCTTAAACGCTCTCTGCCAAAATTACACGGATTATGTAAACGGAAAAATCAGCCCGATAAACCTTAAAACGGGAACGCGCTCCTATGAAGCGGTTTATGATGACTTTACGCCGGCGGAAAAGCATATGGCAAAAAATCTTTTCCGCAACATCAATTCAAAAGACGACCACGCTTTCCCCCTGACTCCGAATGATATACGCGACCGCTCTTTTATTGCCCGCAGGGTTTTGAGCGCCGATATGTTTGAGCCTATAAAGAAATCCGGCAAAAAGCACGGCGCAACCGTAAACGATTTGCTTACGGCAGCTTATTTCCACAGCGTTTACGAGCTTGCCGGGTTTGACAGAAAGGAATCTATTTCCATATCCTGCGCCATAGACCTGCGCCGCCATTTGAAGGACAGCTCGGATACCGGCTTAACCAATCAGACGGCGTGGATGCAGTGCCGTGTTCCGCGCTGCGGCAAGGATGTTTTTGAAACGCTTGAATTCACCAAGCAGAGTGTAAATCAGTTTAAGGCAGACAGGTTTATAGGCCTGCACGGTCTGCCCTTGCTGTCGCTCGGCTATAGGATACTGCCGCAGGCGGCGTCGGAGGAGATTGTTAAGATCGGGTATTCCAATCCGCTCATGGCAATGAGCAATATAGGCGTGTTGGACTGCAAAAAGCTTGCCCTGTGCGGCAATGAGCCCACGGGCGGCTTTATGAGCGGCGCCGTAAAATATAAGCCTTATGCGCTTCTCTCCGTTACCTCGCTCAGGAAAGAGATTACCTTTTCCATGTGCGTTCGCGGGAATGATGAGGACCGTAAGATAGTAGAACGCTTTTTTGACCTGCTTGAGAAAAATGTTAAAACGCTTGCCGGTATAAAATAACAGCGTCTGTTTTTGTGGAGGCTTCAGCTATGCGTGTGCTTGATTTTGATAATACAATTTATGACGGCGAAAGCGTGCTTGATTTTTATCTTTTCGCGCTCAGGCGCAATCCGGCAACGGTAAAATATATATTTATTGTTTTAAAGTACGCGCTCAGCTATAAGCTCGGCAGAATGAGCCTTGAGCAGCTTGAATCCGGCTGCGCCAAATATGCCCGCCGGTATATCGCGTCGTTCACCGAGCATGAAAAGCTGGTTAAGGATTTTTGGGAAACGCACATCAAAAAAATCAAAAGCTGGTATTCCCCGCAAAAGGATGATGTCATCATTACCGCCTCTTTCAATGTTATTATGGAGGAGGCTTGTAAAAGGCTCGGCATTTCTAATTGCATCTGCTCGGTGATAAACACCGATACCTTTGAGGTGGAATATCTCAATTTTAATAAAAATAAGAGCGGAGCATTCCGCCGGCTGTTCGGCGATGCGGAAATAGATGCGTTCTATACGGATAATATGAGCGATCTGCCCATGATAGAGCTTTCTAAAACAGCATATCTTGTCCGCGGAAACCGCATGAAGCAAATCAAGTAGAGATATTGTGCTTTTGCAGATAGCCGAAAGATACTGAACGGGAGGTGGCATGGTGACGCAAGAAGAATATTTGAACAGGATTGATAGCGTTATTGCCGGCGGGGAATATAAAGACGATTGGCAATCACTTGCCCGCCATAAAGCACCGGAATGGTTTTGTACCGGTAAGTTCGGCATTTTTGTTCATTGGGGTATATACAGCGTGCCTGCTTTCGGAAACGAGTGGTATGCAAGAACAATGTATGATGCGTATCACAGGGAATACCGCCACCATATCGCTGTTTACGGTAACCAAAAGGATTTTGGATATAAAGACTTTATTCCCATGTTTACTGCTGAAAATTTTGATGCGGAGGAATGGCTCCGTTTGTTTAAAAGCGCCGGTGCGAAATATGTTATGCCGGTTGCCGAGCATCATGACGGCTTCGCTATGTATGACACGCAGTTTAATAGGTGGAATGCCAAAGCCATGGGTCCGCATCGAGATGTGCTGGCGGAAATAAAAAATGCCTGTGAAAGAAACGGCGTTGTATTTTGCGCATCCTCCCACAGGGCGGAGCATTATTTCTTTATGAATACCGGCAAAGCGTTTGACAGTGATGTAAATGATGAAAGATATGAGGATTTTTACGGTCCTGCTTATTATAGTCCCGAATGGAGCGGCGATTTTATTCATAAAACAACGGCGGATACATATTCTGCCGGCCCTGATGAAGGATGGCTGCGGGATTGGCTTGTGCGCACCTGCGAGATAATTGATAAATATCAGCCGCAAATTTTATATTTTGATTGGTGGATCCATAATCATGCCTTTAAGCCTTATCTTAAAAAGCTTGCCGCTTATTATTACAACAGGGCTTTGGAATGGGGCAAAGAAGTAACCATAAATTATAAGCATGAGGCGTTTCCGCCCGCGGTTGCCACTTTTGATGTTGAAAGGGGCGCGCTTACGGGGATTTCACCTGTTCCCTGGCAAACAGATACCGCAATCGGTAAAAATTCATGGGGTTATATCCATGATAACAAATATAAAGGCGCAAGGCAGATTATTACGGATTTAATAGATATCGTCAGCAAAAACGGCAACCTGCTTTTGAATGTCGGTCCGAAAAAGGACGGCACTATTGCGCCGGAGGAAACATCCGTTTTGCTTGAGATAGGCAAGTGGCTTGATAAAAACGGTGAGGGCATATACGGCACCACATTTTGGGAAACCTTTGGAGAAGGAAAAGTGAATGCCGAAGCAGGTTTCTTTAAAGACCGTAATGAAAAGCCTTATACGGCCAAGGATTTTAGGTTCACATATAAGGACGGCAATATTTATGCGTTTCAAATGGCGCCGAACGGAAGAAATGTTAAAATAAAATCCCTTGCAAGGCGAAAAGCCCATGATTTTATTGTGGAATCCGTTTCTCTGCTGCCGGGAGATGAACGGCTGGAATTTGAAAGAACCTCGGATAAGATGATAATAAAATCAAACGGAAGCTTTTCATCAAAATATCCGATTTGCTTTAAAATAAAGCTTGGTTAGTTAAATACGAAATATGATTCGGTGTTCGCTCAAAGAGGCACACTTTTTTAATAAAAATAAGAGCGGAGCATTCCGCCGGCTGTTCGGCGATGCGGAAATAGATGCGTTCTATACGGATAATATGAGCGATCTGCCCATGATAGAGCTTTCTAAAACAGCATATCTTGTCCGCGGAAACCGCAGGAAGCAAATCAAGTAATGTTCGCGCGTCTGCGCGCAAAATAAAAGAGGCATTGCCGTCTTTACGAAGCGGCGCCGCCTTTTTTATTGCCTGTTCTGTTTTCAATTCCATACATATGGCAAGGAGTTCAATATGAAGCGTAATTTTGTTAAGTATGATTTTGATGTAAATGCAAAGGGCACCGTGTTTGAGCCGTACTATTTAAAGTGCATATGCGCCGGCAGGGCGCACGAGGGGCTGCGGGCAAGCTGGCAGCAGCAGCTCAGAACAGTTCAGCGGGAGATTGGATTTGAATATATACGGTTTCACGGGATTTTTAACGATGAAATGGCAATATACAGAGAGGATGAAAACGGCGAGCCCCGGTTCTTTTGGCAGTATTTTGACGAGCTTTTTGACTTCCTTAGGGAGGTGGGGCTCAAGCCGATATTTGAGCTCTCTTTTATGCCGGAGGCGATTGCGTCAAAGCCGCATACGCTGTTTTGGTGGCGCGGGAACGCCTGCCCGCCCACGGATTATGATAAATGGGCAAGGCTTGTTAAAGCCACGGTGGAGCATTCCATAGAAAGATACGGGCTTGATGAAGTCCTTGAATGGAAATGGGAGGTTTGGAACGAGCCCAATTTAAGCAGCTTTTGGACGGGTACGCAGGAAGAATATTTTAAGCTGTATGCGGTTTCCGCTCATGCCGTTAAGAGTGTGGACGGGAGATTGGCAGTCGGCGGTCCGTCGTCCAGCGGCGCGGATTTCAGAGATGATCTTAATTATTTAAAGGCGTTTTTGGATTTCTGCGCGCGCAAGAAGCTGCCGGTTGATTTTGTATCCGCCCATCCGTACCCCACCTATTGGCCGCTCGATATAAACGGAAATGAGCAGATGGGCTATATGGAAAAAAGCTGCGGCGCCGCGCATCTTGACAAGATAAGAAATGTTGTTTCCTCATCTTCATACCCGCAGGCGCAAATCCATTTGACGGAATATAACAGCTCCCCCAGCCCGCGAGACCTCGTGCACGATACGCCTTTCGCCGCGCCGTTCCTGCTTTATAACCTTACACAGAATATCGGCAAGGTCAACAGCCTCGGCTTTTGGACATTTACGGATATTTTTGAAGAAAACGGGCCGGGCGAAAGTCAGTTTCACGGCGGCTTCGGGCTTATGAATGTGTTGGGAATAAAAAAGCCCTCGTATTTTGCTTACAAATTTCTGGCGGATATGGGAAATGCGCTCGTGTTTAAAGACGATAACTGCTTTGTGACCAAAAAGGATAACAAGCTGCATATCCTGCTCTGGAATTACTGCTATTATACAGAGGCTTTTGCAAAAGGCAACAGAGAAAATCTTTCGCTGTATGACCGCGATCATGTGTTCGAGCAGAAATCGCTCCGCGCAGCGGTAAATATTAAAAATGCGCGCAGCATAAAGGCGTGCAGGCTCGGCAAAAGCAACGGCAGCGCGTTTCATAACTGGCTGAAAATGAACGCGCCCGAAAGCCCGAGCCGGGCGCAGATACAGGAGCTTGCAGCCGCCTGCGTGCCGTCAGAGTTCGGGTTTTCGGGTTCGGTTGAGATGGAGCCGAATGAAGTTGTTTATATAGTGGCGGAATAAAAAGCCGTGCGCCGCTTAATCGGCAATGATACCGGCGGCTTTTCTCCTTTCCTCCAGCTCCTTTGTGATTTTCTCTTTCTTCTCGCCCACAAGGTCATAAAAGTACATAGGTATGGTGCAGAGCAGCAGGCTTATGGCCGGCACGATTGAAATCAGGCTGAACATGCCCTGGCGCACCTCGTGCGTCATGTCAAGCGGATTGGCTGTAATGTCGGCGCTTATGGAGGCAACATCAAGATTGACAATCATATACATGATTACGATAAAGCCGGTTGCAAGCGCGTTGCTGAAGCCCGTAACAAAGCTCATGATCGCCTGACCGGTGCCCGCAAGGCGCACGCCGTTTTTCCATTCTATATAATCCAGGCAGTCGCCGATCATTGCAAAGGCGCAGACATTGATTGCCCCGAGCGGAATACAGGAGATCACGAAAAACGGTACGCACGCCCAGAAATTTTCGTAGCCTATAAAATAGATAATCAGGCTTGAAACCGCGCCCAAAACAGATGTGCTGATAATGATCTGCTTATAATTGAATTTTTTGAAGACAAGCGGCATGGCAAGCATGGTGAGAAACATACCGGCTGCCGCGGCAACCTGGAAAACGGTAGAAACCAAGCTTATGTTGGACTGCAGCGCCGCCTCCAGCTCGCTGCCTGTAAGATTTGTGGTATCCTCGCCTATATAAAAGGCGTATCTGGCAACATGTACGGCGCCCGCCTGATAAAGATAGCGCGCGGCGGAAAGAATACCCATAAGAGCCGTCAGTATAAGCGGCTTGCAGGTGAGTATCATTCTTATAACGCCCTTTTCGCCCTTCTTCTTTTTCGGCGGCGGGGGCAGCTTAACGCGCTCTTTTGTTTTGAAATAAACGGGTATGAACAGAATATTGCCCACGATTGCGCAAAACAGCGCAATCGTCATATATTTTGTTTTTTCAAGCTGTGTTCCGCTGAGCCCGAAAAGCGGCAGGATAAAGCCCAGCAGCATAAAAAACGCCATCGGTATTGCGGAGCCCACGCCGTTTGAGGTGCGCGCCTTGCTTATAATAGCGCCGCGCTCGTCCGGGTTCGGCGTCATGAGATTGGGCAGGCTCCAGAACGGCACATCGCTTACCGAATAAACGGTTGACCAAATCAGATATGTTAAAACGGCGTATACCATAAGGGCAACGCCCGAAAGATTCGGCGAATAGAAAAGTAAAATGGTAAGTATGGCGATCGGTACGGGGGTATAGATGATGTAGCTTTTCAGCTTCCCGTGCTTCGGGTTTGCCCTGTCCATATAATACCCCAAAAGAGGGTCTATGGCTGCGTCCCATATCCTTGCAAACAAAACGAGGAACAAAACAAAAAGCGGCGTCAGCTTCATAACATTCAGGTAAAAGTCGGATATGTAAGAGCTCATTATGGCGTATACCATACCCTGACCCAGCGCGCCGATCGCATAAGTCATCCATTCCTTTGTGGGCACATAATTTTTCATAAGCAGCCTCCCTCAAAAATCACTTTGCCTTATAAAAGGTACGGTCAGTATCTGATGATTGTGTTATTGCTGTCAATCCCGTTTGCGTTATAAAGAATATCGCAGAGTACGGGGCGCAGCAAATCCCTGTATTTTTCCTTCAGCCTTGCCGCCGGGGCAACGGCAAACAGCCTGTCGGCTATCGCAATAAAAGAATCATATTCCGCGCTGCCGGGTGCGTAATTGCGTGTCCCGCCGTATATGTTGTTGATAAGCGTTATCATAAAATCGCAAAGGCGCACATCGTACATCCTGGGCGCAATTTTGTTCAGTACGCCCAAAAACCGCCCTGCTTTTTTAAAGGTGAGCTTCTCAAGCATCTTCCCCAAAAGGTTTATCGGCACTTTCAGCTTTTCCGCCTGCTCTTTTTTTAGGCTGAAGCTTTCGCCAAGCTCGCAAAAGCGGTCTATATCGTGCGCGGCGGAGTAAAAAATATCGTGCAGCATATAGTCAAAATGCTCTTGAAGATAAGTCATGAAGGGCTTGCAGTCCAGGTCATAATCTATAGCGTTTATATGTTGTGTTTCAACGCGCAGCGTATCGCCGTCAAGCTCCATTTTGCGTATGGGGCTCGGATACGCCGTAAGGCAGGCGGTGTTTATCTCATACAGTCTGCTGCCGGAGGGGCTGTCAAAATAATTTATGCTCTGCATATGCGTGTGCCCTGTGAACAGGAACCGCACGCCGGCGTCCGCAAGAAACGCGGCAACCTCATCGCTGTCGTCTATCATCTCGTGCGAGCTGAAAACACGGTAAAATTTAACAGGCGCAAGCAGCGGGTGGTGGCATACGCAAAGCATCTCATCGCCTGCTTTTTTTGCGTCGAGAAGCTGTGCGCTTGCCCATTCAAGCTGTTCGGGCGAAAAGCCGTAGCTGTCGGACTGCCAGCCGTCCCTGTCATCGTTGAGCATGAGCAGCCGGAAGCCGTCTTCAAGCTTTGCGCAGTAGGAGCCGGTTTGCCGGTGCGTGCTGATTGCCTCGGCAGGGCCGAAATCATAGTAAAGGTCAAAAAGCTGCTCCTTTGTTGCGCTCTCCACCGTGTATTCCCCCTTTTCGGGGCTGTAGCCCTTGGGGTCCGGGCGAATGTCGTGTGAAGCGGTTATAAGAAAGATCCTTTTACCTGCGGCTTTAAGCCCTTTAAGCTTTTCCGCAAGAGAATAGTGGCCGGCAAGCTCTCCGTCGCAAACCACATCGCCCGTAATCAGCACGATTTCCGTTTCTTTATCAGCGGCTATGTGCTCAAATACGGCGTCAATAATCGCTTCGCTTTCCGCAATGCAGCGCTGGTCGTAAAGCGCGCGCTTTTCCCATTCCTTCCCGCTTGCGCCGAGCACGCGCGCCGGGTAGTAATGCAGGTCTGTTATCTGAAAAAACCTCAGCAAGAAAAAACACCTCCTATTCTCTTATTATAAAACTTTTTGTCGAATTTACAACCGTGCTTTTTGTCGAATTTCTAACGGTATTTTTGGCAATTTTCACCATGCGCTTAATATTGCGCGGCGCCGGAAAACACGCGGATTTCAACGCCTGTAACCCATAAATTGAAAAATGTATCAAAATTATTAAAATACGGTAACATAAATTGCATAATGCGCGCCCGTATGGTATAATCGTAAAAAATTGTGCGCATATTTAGATTATTCACGATTTTACAGCAATAAAAGAGGAAATATGATTATTTACGATATTACGCCGGATATATTTTCCGCTAAAGTCTATCCCGGCGATCCGGAACCGTCCCTCAGCGTTCTTTCTTCAATGGAGAACGGCGGGGAGTACAACCTCTCGGGTGTTTCCATGTGTCTGCACACGGGCGCGCATATAGACGCGCCGCTCCATTTTCTTGAAAACGGAGAGAGCGTTGATTCGCTGCCGGTTTCCAAATTTATCGGCAGATGCACCGTCGCCGAGGCGAGCGGACCGATAACCGCAAGCTGGGTAGAAAAGAACCTGCCGCGGGGCTGTCAAAGGCTTCTTATAAAGTGCGGTTCAAACGGGTATCTTACGGATAACGCCGCGCTTGAGCTTTGCAGGTTCCATCCGGAGCTGGTCGGTATAGATTCGGTTTCAATTTCCTCCGAAGAAAACGAGGGCTCGGTGCACCGGAGGCTTTTGAGCAACGGTGTTGCCGTGCTTGAGGGTATAGACCTTAAAGATATAGAGCCGGGCGAATATTTTTTATTTGCCCCTCCGATAAAAATAGGAGGTGCGGAAGCGGCGCCGTGCAGAGCCTTGCTTATAAAAGGCGTTCTTGCCACGGAAGCGGAATTATGAAAGCGTTTTTAAAAAAATGGCTTGCCCCTATTAAGTTTAAGCGGCTGTTTGATATAATAGCGTCCTTCTTTGCGCTTATTATACTTTCTCCGCTGTTTCTTGTCATATGCGTTATAAATCTTTTCACACCGGATACAAAGGTGTTTTTTACGCATGAAAGGCGCGGCAGAAAGGGTGAGCCCTTCAAAATTTATAAATTTCAAACCATGAAAAATAATACGCCCAACTGCGCTACGGGCGAGCTTAAGAATCCGGAGCAGTATATTACGAAGCTTGGCAAAATACTGCGCAGAACCAGCCTTGATGAGCTGCCGCAGCTTTGGAATATACTGAAAGGGGATATGAGCTTTGTGGGTCCCCGCCCCTTGATATCCAGCGAGATCAGAGCGCACCGCCTGCGTCTTGAATACGGGGTTTACCGCTTCAGGCCCGGACTTACGGGGCTTGCGCAGGTAAGGGGAAGAGACAGTATCACACTTATGAAAAAAATGAAATACGATAAGGAATATTGTGATAACTGGAGCCTTAAGCTTGATATTAAGATACTGCTTGAATCCGTGCGCGTATGTATTAAACAAGAGGGCTTTCATGACGGCGTTATTCACCGCAGATGATCCGGCGCGCGCTTAATCTGATATTATTTTTGTTTAATAATAATGTAATTAATCTATTGAAAAGAGATTTGCTATATGGAAAGAAATTTTATAGACGGATATCTTGAATGGCAGTCCGACCCTGAAATAACAGGCGTAAACAAGCTGCCCCAGCACGCCACCTTAATGCCGTACGGCAATTTTGCGGAGGCAAAGGCGTGCGAACGGTATAAATCCTCGTGCTGTAAGCTTTTGAACGGCAAATGGAAATTCAAGCTGTATAAAAATTACGCTTACAGACCAACGGATTTTGCCCAGCCCCATTATGACGCGCATAATTGGGACAGTATTCAGGTGCCCGGTTCTTGGACGATGCAGGGGTATGACAGAAATCAGTATTGCAATGTCCGCTACCCGTGGGAGGGCAGCGAGGATATTTGCCCCCCAAGCGCGCCCACAAAAAACAATCCGGTGGGCTGTTATCTTAAAAGAATACATATAAATAAATCCCTGCTTTCAAAGCGCGTTGTGCTGTGCTTTGAGGGCGTTGAAAGCGCGTTTTATCTCTATGTCAACGGGGAAAGAGTGGGCTACAGCGAGTCCTCCTTTAACAGAAGCGAGTTTGATATATCGCGCTGGCTCGTAGAAGGGTCGAATGTCATAGGCGTTGAGGTTTACCGCTGGTGCACCGGCAGCTGGCTTGAGTGCCAGGATATGTGGCGTATGGCGGGCATTTTTCGCGATGTTTATATATACACTACGGAGCGCGAGTATATACGCGATTTTATAATCCGCGCGGAGCCGGGCGAAACGATGACTGACGGCTATTTTGATTTGCTTGTTAAAACAAACGGCGCCTACGAGGGGCTTTCCATTGATATAAGCATACTTGATAAAAACGGGGATACCGTGGCTATCGACAGCCGTTACGCGGAGGAGGATAATGTTACCAGGCTCCGTGCAATCGTAACCGGCGCGAAATTGTGGAGCGCGGAGAGCCCCGCGCTTTACACGCTTGTCATAACGCTGAAAAATAACGGGATGCCCATTGAATATATCAGCTCTAAATTCGGCTTCAGAAAAGTGGAAATCAAGGACGGCATTATCCGCATAAACGGCAAAAGAGTGGTGTTTAAAGGAACGAACCGCCATGAGTTTGACTGTGAGCGCGGCAGGTATATGACGGAGGAAACCATGCTTACGGATATTGTGCTTATGAAGCGCAACAACATAAACGCCGTGCGCACCTCCCATTATCCCAACTGCCCCCGCTGGCTTGAGCTGTGCGATGAGTACGGGCTCTATGTTATAGATGAAAATAATATGGAAACCCACGGCACGAACCGCTCGAAAATAATCGGCTGCCCGCAGATTCCGGATTCCCGCCCTGAATGGGAAAAGGCGTGTATGGACAGATTAAAGGCGCTCTACAACAGGGATAAAAACCACACCTGCGTAGTCTGCTGGAGCCTCGGAAACGAGAGTCTGGGCGGAGAAACGCCGAAAAAGATGTATAAGTGGATAAAGGATGCGGACCCGAGCCGCTTTGTGCACTTTGAGTGCGACCGTGACCCGAATGAAAAGGATTTATCGGATGTGCAGAGCAAAATGTACGCAAAGCCGTGGGACTGCGAGGAATACGCCGTGACGCAAAGGGACGGCAGACCGTATATCCTTTGCGAATATACGCATGCTATGGGCAATTCCTGCGGTTCAACGGACGAGTACACAAAGCTCTGGGACAAATATCCGTGCCTTCAGGGCGGCTTTGTTTGGGACTGGGTCGATCAGGCAATCAAAACGACCGACGAAAACGGCACGGAGTATCTTGCCTACGGCGGAGATTTCGGCGAGGAGCCGCACGACGGGCATTTCTGCGGCAACGGACTTTTGTTTGCGGACAGGAAACCCACGCCAAAGCTGTATGAAATCAAAAAGCTTTATCAGAATGTTGATTTCAAGGCAATAGACGCCGAACGGGGCGTTATTGAGATAAAGAATAAATTTATGTTCACCGACCTCAATGCGTTCACGCTGCGCTGGCGGCAGTGCTCGGACAAGGGTGTGCTCAGGGAAGGCGAGCTGAATATAAGCTGCCCGCCGGACGGCAAAACAACCATTGACCTTGAGCTGAACAGAATTACATCTACGGAATGTTATCTTGAGCTGGAATTTGTTGTAAAGCATGAAACTACCTGGTGTGAGGCGGGGCACATCGTTGCCGAGGAGCAGTTTATCATAAATGAATTTGAAAACACCTACGACGAGCTTGAAACCGGAGAAGAGCTTGTTGTTGCGGACACTTACGGCTCGCTGCGCATTTTGACTCAAGATATCAATATCCGCTTTGAGCGCAGGGAAAGGAACCAGCTCTATTCCATCAAAATAGGCGGGGAAGAGCTGCTTGCCGCGCCGGTAAGGCTCAATTTCTGGCGCGCGCTTACGGATAATGACCGCGGCACCCGCGCGGGCTCGCGCCTCGGCTGCTGGAGGGACGCCGGCGACACGCCCGGTATCTACAACAACACCAAGTTTTCAATAGAGGGATATAAAATACTTGAAAACGGCAGAAAGGTCATCGTTACCTGCGGCGCCGTTGTATGTACCCAGCCGGAATCCAAGGCAACTATAATTTATACAATCACCTCTAACGGTATAGAAGTGGATATGCAGTTCAGACCGAACGAGGCGCTGCCGGAGGTGCCGGAGGTTTCCATGCTCTTTGAGCTTCCCGGCGATTTTGAAAATGTTACTTACCTGGGAGCAGGCCCCTTTGAGAATTATATAGACAGAAATAACGCGGCTAAAATAGGTCTTTATAAAGATACCGTAGACAATATGTATACAGACTATTTGAAGCCGCAGGAGTGCGCGAACCGAACAGGCGTGCGCTATGCAACGCTTGTGGGCAATAAAAAAACATTTACGGTTGTTGCGGAGCCGGTCATGGAGATGAATATCAGCCGCTGGCTGCCAAAGGAAATAGAAAACGCATGGCATAAAAAGGAGCTTCCGCAAAGCAATAAAACGGTGCTGCGCGTTATCGCACGCCAGCAGGGAATCGGCGGGTATGACAGCTGGGGAGCAATGTGCAACGAGAAATATCTGAATAAAACCGGAAAAATCTACCGCCTGAAATTCCAGATAAGGTTCTGAATCACGGAAACAGCTCATATTTTGTGCTTGTTAAGCATAACATTTTCGTAAGATAAATTTAAGAAAATCAAAATTGCTTGACTTTTAAATGCAAAGGTATTATATTGTATACACAAATCAAAAGCTTTAATACGAGATTCTTAATTGTATGATGAAGAGGTGAAAAAGTGAAATCTTTTAAAGAAACCGCAATGACAATCGCGGTAAAACAGGCGGTAAAATACGCCAGAAAAGATTTTAATAAAAACGCACCGCGTATTCTTTCGCTGCTTGAGGCGGCGGATGTTAAAAAGGTAAACCGTTCCACCTATGCCGGGCTGCACAAGGTGCTTGACGACCCTGATAATAACTGGATGCAGTTTGCAAGATCCCTTGCATGCGATACAGATGAAGATGTGCTTATGAAGCTGATTCCGCCTATGATGAATGTGGCAATCAACAGCTATTCCGTCAGAATGGCGTCCATAGAAAAACACGGCTGTAATGTGCCGTGGGCGATCCTTATGGATCCCACTGCCTCCTGCAATCTGAAATGTATCGGCTGCTGGGCAGCAGAATACGGGCACACAAGCCAGCTTTCGTATGATGACCTTGCAAGGATTATAAGGCAGGGCAAAGAGCTCGGCACCTATATGTATCTTTATACCGGCGGCGAGCCCACAATTCGCAGAAAAGACCTCATGCGCCTCTGCCGTGAAAATCCGGATTGCGTGTTTATGAGCTTTACCAACGGCACATTGATTGATGACGATTTTGCCGATGAAATAGGCGAAGTCGGAAATTTCGTGCCGGCGTTTTCCATAGAGGGATATGAGGAGGATAACGATTTCCGCCGCGGGCAGGGCACCTTCCAAAAGTGCACCGCCGCTATGAAAAGGCTGAAAGACAGGGGTATCCCCTTCGGCGCTTCGCTTTGCTATACAAGTAAGAACACGGATGTGCTTGCTTCTGATGAATATATGGATTGGCTGATCGGGCAGGGCGTTAAATTTGCGTGGTTCTTTACCTATATGCCCACCGGCAACGGCGCCGTTACAGACCTTATGGTAAGTCCGGATCAAAGAGCGCTCATGTATAAAAAGATGCGCGAGTGGAGAGAGACAAAGCCGATTTTTGCCCTTGATTTCTGGAATGACGGCGAATATGTTCAGGGCTGTATTGCCGGCGGACGCCATTATTTCCATATCAACTCAAACGGCGACTGCGAGCCGTGCGCGTTTGTCCACTATTCAAATGTCAATATAAAGGAATGTTCTGTGCTGGACGCGCTTAAAAGCCCGCTGTTTATGGAATACAAGCGCAATCAGCCGTTCAACAACAATATGCTCCGTCCGTGCCCGGTGCTTGATAATCCCGGCGCAATCAGCAAAATGGTTGCCAAAACGGGCGCTTACTCAACGGAGATGATCCATCCCGAATCCGCAAACGAGCTGTTTGATAAAACAATCGCGGCGGCAAAGGCATGGAAGGTCAAGGCTGACGAGCTGTTTGACCGCGATGAGTACATAAAAAAGCATGTTAAAGACGAAAACATGTATAATTTTGAAAAACCGGATGAGGAAAGGGATTTCTCGGAATTTGAAAAGACGGAGATTCCCTCCGAAGCGGAGTAATATTTGTGTTTAAACAAGGGCGTGTCGCAAGATACGCCCGTATCTTTGTTTTACGAATACGCCCAAGCGCGGCGCGCCTTAAACACAAAACCACATATTTTGAGGTGAAATTATGCTGTTCGGCAAAAAAAGCACTGGATTTGAATATATAATAGCGGGTCTGGGAAATCCGGGCGCAAAATATGAAATGAGCCGCCACAACGCGGGCTTTCTTGCGCTTGAGCTTATGGCGCGTGAAAATGATTTCAGTATAAACCGCCTTAAATTTCATGCCCTCACAGGCAATGTTGTCTGCTCCGGGAAAAAGTGCCTTGTTATGAAGCCCCAAACCTTTATGAACAATTCCGGCGAGGCCATCGGCGAGGCGGCGCGGTTTTACAAGATTCCGCCTCAGAATATCATCGTTCTGTCAGATGATATCTCTTTGGATGTGGGCAAAATAAGAATCCGCCGCAAGGGTTCCGCAGGCGGCCACAACGGGCTCAAAAGCATTATAGAGCATATCGGCAGCGAGGAGTTTCCCCGTGTAAAGATCGGCGTGGGGAAAAAGCCGGATGCTTATACAGACCTTGCGGACTGGGTTCTCGGCCGCTTTCCCAAGGAACAGGAAACGCAGCTTAAACAGGCGCTTGAAAACGCCTGCGGCGCGGTTTCGCTGATCCTAAGCGGAGAGATGGATAAGGCAATGAATTTATATAACTGAAGCTTGTGCCGGATTTAAGAAAGTAAGATAGTATGTCCTGTATTTACGAAATGTTTAAAAACAGCGCGGAATTCGGGCGTCTTGCCGCGGCAAAGGGCGCACGGGGCGTGATCGGCGCCGCCGATTCGGTCAAGCCCGCGCTTATACATTCTTTGACGCTTGCCCGCGGCGGCAAAGCGCTTATTCTTGTGCCCGATGAAGCGACTGCCGTCAGAACAGCGCAGAATCTTTCCGCTTATCAAGACGGTGTTGCGCTGTATCCCTCGCGCGAATTTACATTTGAGCAGGTTGCGGGCGTTTCCCATGAATATGAGCATATAAGGCTGGGCGTGCTTTCAAGGCTGCTCGCGGGTGAACTCACGGCGGTGGTGTGCAGCGTCGGCGCGGCGTGCCAGTTTACCATGCCGCCGCAGGAGCTGAAAAAGCATACGTTTAAGCTCAGCGTGGGCGACACCGTCAACCTTACCGAGCTCACGCAAAGGCTTGTCGGCGCCGGATATACGCGCTATGAGCAGGTGGACGGCGTTTCGCAGTTTGCCGTTCGCGGCGGTATTGCGGATATTTTTCCGCCTGGCAGCGAGGCGCCCGTAAGAATCGAGTTTTGGGGCGATACGGTGGATACTATATCCGTCTTTGACCCCGTCAGCCAGAGGCGGACGGGCAGCGTGAACGAGGTAGAGCTTATCCCGTCTGCGGAGGTGCTTTTCGATTCAAAAGAAAAATTTGCGGAAAGGATAGAAAAGCTTTCCGCTTCTCTGCGCGGGAAGGCGGTAAAAGCGCGCGAAAATCTTGAAAGCGACGCAGAAAATTTACGAAAAGGCGTTGAGCCCGTCTGCTGTGATAAGTATCTGCCGCTCGCATATAAATCCAACGGGATTTTTGACTATTTCGGCGAGGAAGACAGCCTCTTTGTCTGCGAAAGCGCTAAGGTAAAGGAACGCGCGCAGAATTCGGATAAGCTTTGGCAGGAACGCATAAAATCAGCCGTTCAGAGCCTTGCGCTCTGTAAAGGGCTTGATACCTTCAGCCTTAATTTTGAAGAGCTTAAAGCAATTTATGAAAACGCCGGCGCGGTTTATCTTGACTCCCTGCCGCGCGGCTCGTTTGATACGCCAGTTTCGTTTCTTGCGAATTTTAAAACGCAGAGCTTTAACCGCTGGGGCGGCAAGGTCAGCGAGCTGGAGGAGGAAATAAAGCCGCTTTTGAAAAACGGCTACACGGTTTGTATTATGGCGGGCACGCAAAAAAGTGCCCGCGCGCTTGCGAACGATTTGCTCGACGACGGTATAAACGCGGTTTTCGCCCCGCGGCTGCCGGAAGCATTTCAGCCCCGCGCCGTTACCGTTACGGCGGGCAGCGTTTCGGCAGGGTTCAGAATATCGGATATAAAATTTGCGCTTTTTACGCATACAATCGCGCAGACGAAGCAGAATAAAAAAAGAAAAGCCGGCGTAAAAAACGCAATTCACTCGTTGGATGAGCTTTCGGCGGGCGATTATATCGTCCATTCCGTACACGGAATAGGCATTTTTGAGGGGATCCAGGCGCTGGAAATCAATAAAGTCAAAAAGGACTATATAAAAATTTCCTATGCAAAAGGGGACGCGCTCTATGTTCCCGTTACGCAGCTGGATCTGGTTTCAAAATATATAGGGCCGGGGGATAACACCGGCGTTAAGATAAACCGCCTCGGCGGCAGTGAATGGAAAAAAACCAAGGCAAGAGTGCGCGAATCCGTAAAAGATATGGCAAAGGAGCTTATTGCGCTCTACGCAAAGCGCATGAGCACAAAGGGCTATGCTTTTTCGGAGGATACGGATATACAGCGTGATTTTGAGCTGCGCTTTGCATATGAGGAAACGGAGGATCAGCTCAGGTGCACGGAGGAAATCAAGCGCGATATGCAGAGCCCCGTGCCTATGGAGCGCCTGCTTTGCGGAGATGTAGGCTTCGGAAAAACAGAGGTGGCGCTTAGGGCGGCGTTCAAATGTATAGCGGAGGGCAAGCAGTGCGCACTGCTTGTGCCCACAACAGTGCTCGCGATGCAGCATTTCAAAACGGCGCAGGAAAGAATGGAAGCGTTTCCCGTAAAGATAGAAATGCTTTCCAGGTTCGTTTCCGCTCAAAAGCAAAAAGAGGTGCGAAAGGGGCTGCAGTCCGGCAGCGTGGATATGCTGATCGGAACGCACAGGATTATCAGCAAGGATATTAAATTCCGCGATCTGGGGCTGCTGATTGTTGATGAGGAGCAGCGCTTCGGCGTTGCGCAGAAGGAAAAGCTAAAGCAGAAATTTCCGCGCGTAGATGTTCTTACGCTTTCCGCCACTCCGATTCCGCGCACGCTTAATATGGCTATGAGCGGCATACGGGATATGAGCGTTATTGAGGAGGCGCCGGCGGACCGCTATCCGGTTCAGACCTATGTGCTGGAATACGATTTTGATATTGTGGCAGAAGCCTTGCAGCGGGAATTGGAGCGCGGCGGGCAGTGCTATTATCTCCATAATAATATAGATTCAATAGACGGCGCCGCGGCCAGGCTCAAGCGCGCGTTCCCGGAGGCGAATGTTGCCGTGGCGCACGGCAGAATGACCCAGGAGCAGCTTTCCGATATTTGGGCGAAGGTCGTAAACGGAGAGATAGATATACTTGTATGCACCACCATTATAGAAACGGGCGTGGATGTTGCGAATGTCAATACGCTCATCATTGAGAACGCGGACAGGTTAGGCTTGGCGCAGCTCCACCAGATCAGGGGCAGAGTCGGCAGAAGCTCGCGGCGCGCCTATGCCTATTTTACTTTTACGCGCGGCAAGGAGCTTACCGAGATCGCCCAGAAGCGTCTTGAGGCTATTAGGGAATACACCGAATTCGGCTCCGGCTTTAAAATAGCTATGCGTGATCTTGAGATACGCGGAGCAGGCTCCCTGCTCGGCAGCCGCCAGCACGGGCATATGGAGGCGGTTGGATATGATATGTACCTCAAGCTCTTGGGTGACGCCGTTGCCGAGGAAAAGGGAGAGAAAAAAGAGAACGGGGAAGAGCCGGAATGCCTTATTGATCTGCCGATAGAGGCGCATATACCTGAAAGCTATATAGCCTCAACGCCGCAGCGGCTTTCCATGTATAAGCGTATTGCCGCGGTGCGCACGGACGCGGACGCAAACGATGTGCTCGACGAGCTTAGAGACAGATTCGGCAATCCGCCGCCCTCGATAAACGGCTTGCTCCAAATATCGCTCCTCAGGAATTCCGCAGCGGCGGCGGGTATTTATGAAATCTCCCAGCGCGGCGGCTCCGTATTGCTCTATATGTCTCAGCCGGATGTGCGTTATGCCGTTGAGATGAATAAGGTTATGAAGGGGCGCGTTATGCTCTCCGCCGCAAAAAAACCGTATATCGCCGTCAAGCCGGAGCAGGAGGATTTGCTGCAAACCGTTAAAACAAGCATTGAAATAATCGAAAAAGTCAAAAATGCGGTTTCGCAAAGCGATGAGAGCGGCAAGGGCGAATAAATGTTGTATAAAAAAACACCTCGCGGGCATAATGCTTTTGAGGTGTTTTTTATGTCTACACAATACAATTCAAAGAAACCGGGGAAAAACCTTAAAATACTTTTTTCCGCTGTTTGCGTTTTTATTATTGCCGTCGGCGTGGTTGTGTATTTTTCAACAAGCTCTGCCGATGATGTCAATGAGGCGACCACGGTTACCGATACCACAGCCGTTCAGAATCCCGTAACGGTTCAGGAAACCACGCAGGAACAGACAACGGCGGAAACCACTACCGAAGAAACGACCGAGCAGGAGGAAACATCCATGCCGCAAGGCGATGATAATACGCCGTATAAAAGCTATTACGAATATCCTATTTCGGAAATCACCGTTCAGGGCTATACGGAGGAGCTTGTAAAGAATGAAACGATGGGCGATTACAGGAGCCATACGGCAGTTGACTTTAAAGGCTCCGAGGGTGATTCGGTAGCTGCTATAAACGACGGTATCGTGCTTGATGTGTATAATGATTCGCTGCTCGGAATGGTGGTGGAAATCGACCACGGCGGCACGCTTGTTGCAAGGTACTGCGGGCTTGAATCGGTAAGCGTGAGCGCCGGCAGCAGTGTGGAGATCGGGCAGGAGATCGGCACGCTGGGCTCTGTTCCGTTTGAAACCTCGCTTGAAAGCCATCTGCATTTTGAAACGCTGTTAGACGGCGTTTATGTAGACCCGCTGTCCGTAATGGGAAAAACCGAATAGGCGCGATATAATAAAAGGCTCTGCCGGAAGATCTCCGGCAGAGCCGTTTTTTATATGCTGAGCTTTAGCTCATTTATTTTTTCTCTGAGCGCA
>CAYOPQ010000028.1:0-20338 GCA_964405895.1 uncultured Bacteroides sp.
ACAAATTTATAACAAATATATAAAAATAAGATGCGCGGCAACGCATCTTATTTTCTGCATACTTATTCTTCTTTATTTTCGGGAGCCGCAGGAATATCGGTTTCGCTGCTGCTCTGACCGCTTTTGCTTTTATCGGAATCAACCGTAAACACTTCTTCTGAATTTACGGTCACAGTTTCAGTCACTGTTTCATTATTTGAATTCTCAACGGCATCACTGCTGTCCGCGGATTCTTCTTCGTCAAGAAAGCCTTGCGTCATAAGAGCCTCAAACTGCTCTCCGCTGAGCTTTTCTTTTTTCAAAAGTGTTTCTGCAACAAGTGCAAGCTTATCAAAATGCTCGGTAAGAATTTTCTGGGTTCGGTCATATGCCTCTCTCATCATTTTTTCGATTTGCGCGTCTATTCTTGAAGAGGTTTCTTCACTGTAGTTGTTGACATGACCGAAATCCTTGCCGAGGAACACTTCGTTATTGTCGTCACTGTAAACAACAGGGCCGATTTCGTCATTCATGCCGTACTTGGCAACCATGTCGCGGCATATTTGAGTGGCGCGCTGAAGATCATTTGAAGCGCCTGTGGAAATATCATCCAGCGCAATGGCTTCGGCAACTCTGCCGCCCATCATGGAAACAAGAGAATCCAGCATTTCTTTTTTTGAGGTGTAATTTTCCTCCTGCGGCTGGTACATGGTATAACCGCCGGCGCCCATGCCGCGCGGAATGATTGAAATTTCCTTTACGGGATCATGATTTTCAAGGTAGTAGGAAACCACCGCATGGCCCGACTCATGGTATGCCGTAAGTTTCTTTGCCTTTTCGGAATATTTATGGGATTTCTTTTCGGTACCCATTTCAACTCTGGTGGTAGCGTCCTGAATTTCCTCATTCGTTATGGCTTTCTTATGCTTTCTGGCGGCAAGAAGCGCCGCTTCATTAAGAAGATTTTCAAGATCTGCGCCTGTAAAGCCTATGGTAAGCTGCGCAATTTCCTTAAGATTGACATCAGGGGCAAGCGGTTTATTTTTGGAATGTACTTTAAGTATGTCTTCCCTGCCCTGCGTATCAGGTCTGTTAACGGTAATCTGTCTGTCAAATCTGCCGGGTCTTAAAAGCGCCGGGTCAAGTACATCCGGTCTGTTTGTGGCGGCAATAACGATAACGCCGCTGTTTGTACCGAAGCCGTCCATTTCCACAAGCAGCTGGTTCAGGGTCTGCTCCCTTTCATCATTTCCGCCGCCCGTGCCCGCGCCTCTGTGCCTGCCGACCGCGTCAATTTCGTCAATAAACACGATCGCTGGGGCTTTTTTGATAGCCTGTGAAAAAAGATCTCTTACACGGCTTGCGCCCACACCTACATACATCTCAACAAAATCGGAGCCGGATATGGACAAAAACGGCGCGTCTGCTTCGCCGGCAACAGCTTTGGCAAGCAGGGTCTTACCCGTGCCCGGAGGGCCTACGAGCAAAACGCCCTTCGGAATCCTTGCGCCGAGATCGGTAAATTGCTGCGGATCCTTTAAAAACTCAACAAGCTCTTCAAGCTCCGCTTTTTCCTCATCGCAGCCTGCCACATCGGCAAAGGTCTTTTTATTTTGATCTTCAATGGTTTTTGTTCTCACTCTTCCGAAGCCGAGTGTTCTGTTTGTTTCGTTATTCATTGTGTCGCCCATTTTTTTCATCATGAACCACACAAGCAGAGAGCCGCCGACTAAAATAATAACATATGGCAGCAAGCTTACGATCCAGCTGCTGGAATTGCTTTGAATATAATTATAGGTAATCTGCGCATCGGGATTGGCTTCGTTATATTCATCCACGCTTTCTCTTATATCGTCAAGAAAATAAGTTACGCTGGGAACCTTATACTCCTGAACCTCGTCCGGGTTATCAAAGGTTGTATATGTCAGCGCGCCGGATGTTAAATTGAGTTCAAACTCGCTTACCTGATCCGATTTAAAAAGATTTACAATCTCGCTGTATTTAACTTCCTCCCCGCTTTGCTGATTTGCAATAACAAAAGCAACCACAATAAGCAAAACGGGAATAAGAATATAAAATATAGCGGATTTCCAGTTCTTTGACATATTACTCATTCATCCTTATCCTCCGTATGGATATTTAAAGTCATGATTCTTTTACTTGACTGATCTGCACAAACTCTTTGAGAAACTGCAACACCCGCAACGCCTATTACGCCGGCATCGTCCGCAATTACCGGCACACGGGTTCTGCTTTCTGCCGGTATCCTGAGCTCATTAAAAAGCTTTTTCAGACTTTTAGAGCAATTTCTGCCAGCTATGGTAATCTGATCTCCCTGAATTCGGCTTCTGACAGTCACACTGCCAACTATTTTATCACAATCACAATAAAAATCAAACTTTTTACTGCTAAATTCACATTTATTTAAGAAATCATTTACAGGAATTATATTTTTTTCAACTTTAAAGCAAACGGGTTTATCTGCGCGCGAATAATCGGCAAAACGAATTTCGCCCGCCGAGGATACCGCAAATAAATTTCCGCTGATTTGAAATCTTGAATTTTTAAAGCGCAGAGATGATACGCCGCTGATGGTATTTTCATTGACAGGGGCGCCGTTAGCAGAGAGCCATTTTGCTGCGACCCTGTTTGCTTCGCCTGCGGAGAGCTTGATGAATTGTGCAATAACCAATTTATTTTTTATGCAGATTTTGTGATAAATGCCGTCAATATGATTTTCCAAAAAGTCCTCGTCCGCCATGCAGGAAAAAATCAGGCGGGAGGCATTGGCTTCAAAATCCGCGTTGACTTCCTTAAAACGAGGTATGATTTCGTTTCTGATAAAATTGCGGCTGTATGAATTATCCGAATTCGTACTGTCTGTTCTGTAAGCAATATGCTTGCTGTTGAGATAAGAGCGAATCTCCGAGGAACTGATTTCTATGAGCGGCCGAACGATTTTGCCGCGTACGGGAGGTATTGCGCAGAGCCCTTTTAAAGATGTGCCCCGTGCAATGCGGAAAAGCATGGTTTCAACATTATCGGAAAGATTATGCGCGGTAGCAATTTTATCGCAATCGAACGATTCAAAAAATGCATATCTTGCTTTTCTGCTGTATTCCTCAACGCCCATTTTATATTTTTTTGCCATAGCGGGAGCGTTTATGTGTAAAACTTTAAAATCAATGGCATTGTCTTTGCAAAACGCTTCGCAAAATTGTGCGTCGGCGGCGCTTTCTGCACCTCTTATGCCGTGCTCAACATGCGCGGCAGTCAATTTAAGTTCATATTTTTCCTTGATACTCAGTAAAAAAAGAGTCAGTAAAACAGAGTCGGCGCCGCCTGACAGGGCAATCAGCACCGAATCTCCTTTAGAAAACATATTGAATTTATTTACTGTATCCCTAATTTTATTCATCATTGCCGTAATTTTTGTCTACACACCTGTAACGCGTAAAGTCTTTATCAAACACCATATCAACGGTTCCGGTTTTTCCGTGCCTGTTTTTTGCCACAATAAGCTCGGCGGAAGAATTATCGATCTTGTTTTTATCCTCCTCGCTCAGCTCACCGCTGTAATATTCCTCTCTGTAAAGCAAGAGAACGATATCCGCATCCTGCTCTATAGAGCCGGATTCTCTTAAATCGGAAAGCTGCGGTCTATGGTTTTTATTTCTGCCCTCTGTCCCCGCTCGTGAAAGCTGCGAACAGCAAATAACCGGAATATTCAGGTCCTTTGCCATCATTTTAAGATTCCTTGTGATTTCAGAAACTTCCTGATTGCGGTTTTCCTTTCTTACGGCGGACCGTAAAAGACCGAGATAGTCCACAATAACCGCGTCCACATTCTTCATGCGCCGCACCTTTGCCTTGATTTCGGGAACGCTTATATTTGATGAATCGTCAAGATAAAGCTCTGCGTCTTTAAACTCACCGGCGGCGTTGCCCAAGCGGATCCATTCGTCGTCTGAAAGCTCCCCGCGCCTGATTTTATCACTCGGTATTCCCGCCCTTGAGGCAAGCAAGCGCTCTGCAAGCTGTTCTTTTGACATTTCAAGGCTGAAAAATACGCATTTCTTTTTTGCAGTCATGGTAATATTCTGCGCTAAATTAAGCACAAATGCGGTTTTACCCATCGCAGGCCTCGCGCCGACAATAATAAGGTCGGATTTATTAAGACCGGAAATATAGCCGTCCAGCACGCCGAAGCCGGAGGGAACGGCTTTGTATTTTTCTTTCTCCTCGCCCGTTATCTTATGTAAGCGGTCATAAACGCCGTTTATAATGACGGATGAAATTCTTTCAGGGTCGTCGCTTTCGGTGCCTTTTCTTATATCATAGATTTTCTGCTCCGCATACTCCAGCACCGACGACGCGTCCGCATTATTAGAAACAGCCGTATCTATGATATTTTGGGCAACATGGATAAGACTGCGAAGATAATATTGCTCCTGAACAATTTTTGCATAGGTTGTGACATTCGCGGTAGACGCAACGGAATTTTTTAATGTTAAAAGATAATCCCTGCCGCCCGAATCATCATACAGCCCTTCTTTTACAAGCGCGTCCGCAATCACAATAGGGTCGATGATTGCATTAGAATTGGTAAACAGAGCCATCATTGTGCCGAAAATCACCTGATGCTGCCGCAGGTAAAAATATTCCTGCTTAACGATCGGAACAACCTCCTGAAGGCGCACCGGGTCAATGAGTATTGAACCCAAAACGGCCTGCTCTGCGTCAAGATTATAAGGCAAGTGCTCTAAAGCCGCAGAATTTTCAGGCATAATCCATCATCAACCTTTCAATCAAACTTCCGTTACCTGCACATATATTTTCGCACTGATACCCTGGTATACTTTAATCTCCGCCTCATATGTGCCGAACTGTTTTATATCGTCAACCGTGATCTTGCGCTTGTCAACATCAAGCCCAAGATCTTTTTTGATCTGTGCGGAAATATCCTTAGCGGTAACCGAGCCGAAAAGCTTGCCGCTTGTGCCCGCTTTCGCAGTTACTTTAAAGGTTTTGCCCTCAAGCGCGGCGGCGTCAGCCTGCGCCGCCTTGATTTCCTCTTGCTTATGAAATTTCTTTGCGTTTTCTTTATTATTAAAATCGTTCATGGCGCTTGCGTTGGCTTCTACGGCAAGTCCGCGCGGAAACAGATAGTTTCTTGCATATCCGTCCGAAGCGTTGACAAGCTCTCCCTTTTTACCTAAATTTTTAACATCCTGCTTAAGAATAACTTTCATTTTTACATCATCCTTTATACTTCCATAATGATTGGCAAAATCATAGGATTGCGCTTTGTTTTTTCATACATTAAATGAGAAATTTCATCTCTGAGGCTGGTTTTAACACTGTTCCAGTCATGATAACGGCTGTTATAATTTTCATCTATAACGCGGCAGGCAAGATCTCTTGCGGAGTTGATAAGCTCCTCGCTTTCGCGCACATAGACGAAGCCGCGGCTTACAATATCCGGCCCGCAAAGGATTTCGCCTGTTTCGGAATCAATGGTAGCAACGATAACAATAAGGCCGTCCGCCGAAAGGCGTTTTCTGTCATTCAGCACGATATTGCCGACATCGCCTACGCCGTATCCGTCAACATACACATCACCGCTCGGAACATTTTCAAGCTGCTTTATGCCTTTTTCGGATATTTCGATATAATTACCAATGTCGCCCACAAAAATGTTTTTATTGCTTATCCCCATTGCTTCGGCAAGCTGCGCGTGCTTTCTGAGATGCTTCTGCTCGCCGTGAACGGGTATGAAAAATTTAGGATTTACGATGCCCATCATCAGCTTAAGCTCGTCCTGGCAGGCATGGCCCGAAACATGCACCTCATACATTTTTTCATAAATGACCTCAATGTTTCGCTTCATGAGCTCATTTACTACATTTCCCACCATTTTTTCATTGCCGGGTATGGGCGTTGCGGAGATGATAACATAATCATTCGGGGAGGCGGTGACCTTTTTATGCTCGCCGTTCGCTATTTTTGTAAGCGCGCTCATCGGCTCACCCTGCGAGCCGGTGGTTATAATAACCAGCTTATCGTCAGGATAATTCCTGATATCGTCTATGCTGATTAGGAGATTATCGGGAACTAAGAGGTAGCCGAGCTCCTCGCCGACCTGAACCAGATTTTCGAGGCTTCTGCCCACAACGGCAACCTTGCGCTTCAGATGCTTTGCCACATCAATAATCTGCTGGACCCTGTGAATATTAGATGCAAAGGTAGCCACAACGATCCTGCGCTTGCCCGCCTTTCTGAAAAGATTCAGGAAGGATTCGCCAACCTTTTTTTCACTCATGGTATAGCCGGGTCTTTCCGCGTTTGTTGAATCCTGCAACAAGGCGAGAACGCCTTTTGTGCCGTATTCGGCAAATCTCGGCAGATTGATCATATCGCCGTCCACAGGCGTTGTATCAATTTTGAAATCGCCTGTATGGATAACGGTGCCGCCGGCGCAGGATATGGCTAAGCCGACCGCGTCGGGGATAGAATGGTTTACATGAATGAATTCCACAGTGAATTTTCCGAGCCTGATCTTATCTGTCGGCTTCACCTCATGCAGCTTCGCTCTGTTGAGCAAGCCGTGCTCCGTCAATTTGCCTTTGATCAGACCGATCGTAAGCCTTGTGGAATATACGGGAACATTTATCTTTTTCAAAAGATAAGGTATGCCGCCGATATGGTCCTCGTGACCGTGCGTCACAATAAGCCCCTTGATTTTATCGGCGTTTTCCTCCACAAATGTAAAATCCGGTATTACAGAATCCACGCCGGGAAGCTCCGAGCCGGGAAAAGCCAGACCGCAATCAATAATAAACATATCGCCGTCATATTCATAGACGGTCATGTTCTTGCCAATCTCATTCATACCTCCGAGAAACGCAATTTTGATATTCTCTGCCTGCCTTGTTTTGCGCACGGAGGTTTGAGGCTTTTTTGAAACCCTGCGGTAAGAATACGAGCGCGCTGAGGAATTCCGTTTTCCGGCGGCGCTTCTTGCAGTGTTCGTATTTTGTTTTGCCATAAAAATAAATTAACTCCTTAATAAAAAAATTTTTTCGAACAAAAAAGTTAGATATATAATAGAATATAAAATTTCTCTTGTCAAGAAAAGATTCCATATTTACAAATTTGCAAAAGCAATTCTATTATTGATTATTACCTTAAAGAATGATAAAATATTCCGCATAAGTGAAATAAATATTTAACGCGGGTGTGATAAAATGAAAAAGGTTCATATCTATACGGACGGCGCTTGTAGCGGAAATCCCGGCTGCGGGGGCTGGGGAGCCGTTTTGGTATACGGAAAATCCGAAAAAGAGATATGCGGCAGCGACAGAGATACAACCAACAACCGAATGGAGCTGACCGCTGTAATCAAGGCGCTTGAGGCGCTGAAGGAGCCGTGCGAGGCGGAGATCACCACGGATTCCAAATATGTGTGCGACGCCGTAAACAACGGCTGGGTATACTCGTGGCAGAGGAACGGCTGGAAAAAGGCGGATAAAAAGCCCGCGCTCAATGTGGACCTTTGGGAGCAGCTTTTAAAATTGCTTAAAATACATAAAGCCAGCTTTATATGGGTAAGGGGGCATAACGGACACCCGTACAATGAAAGATGCGACAGGCTTGCCGTTGAACAATACAAAAAGCTTCAGCAGGGCTGATAAAAATTATATCGGGCGGCTTTGCCGCCTGTTTTTTATTGAAAAAAGAGCAAAAAGCGGCCTTGACCGGTATGGCAAGGCCGTTTCACTGCGTTTACGCCGCAAATAAAAGGACGGAATACGATTATTCTGAGGAATTATCATCCGAGTCGGACGAATCGGCAGTTTCATACTGGCTCGTAAGCCCGCTTGAAATGATGTATTTCACTTCGTACTCAATGCCGTATTCCTCAAGCAGGGGCAGGATTTCCTCATAAAGGAAGGTAGAATCCGCGTTTTCGTCCTGAACAACAAAGCTTGTGCCGGAATCCAGATAGCGGACTTCCCTTTGCAGACCCTCAATACCGTTGATTTCCGTACCCTCAAAAAAGATATAAGTGCCCTTAACGGTTATAATACCCTCATACGGATTTGTCTCTTCGGTATAGGAATCCGTTTCCGCCTCCGTAGTTGTGACAGCCGTGCCGAGACCTATGCCCGCAAGCGAGCCGCTGAAATACAGATAGCAGAAAACAGCAACCAAAACAACAAGAAAAGTGATGATAACCGGCAGCTTGCTGCTTTTCTTTTCTTTCCTGAACCTGTGGCGCTCAAGCGTAGCCGTTTCCTCTTCAAGATGCGTTGCGTCCACATCCACCTCATTGCTGATTTCATGATATGAGGCGTCTGTTACCTTATGCACCACCAAAGGGCTGTCAAGATGTTCATTATTATGCTCGTTAGCCATTTTAATTTTCCTTTTTCACCGCAAAATTCATATATAAAATACTCTTTGCTTAAATATATCATATAAATTAATTTTTTTCAATAAGTTATTGCAATTAAAAATCCACACTGTTATAATTCAAGTATAACGATTTGGAGTGTTGTTATGAGAATCCTTGCTTTTGACATAGGCGGCACAAATATCAAATATGCCGTTTGCAACGAAAAATTTATGCTTACAGACATACAGTCCGTGCCTACGGAAGCGGAAAAAGGCGGCCAGTATATCATAAACAAGGTGCTTGAAATTATTGAGGGCTTTGAGGATATAGACAGGATCGCAATCAGCACCGCCGGGCAGGTGGATTCAGAAAACGGTATTGTTGTGTACGCCACAAACAATATACCGTATTACACCGGTATGATGGTCAAAAAGATGGTTGAAAGCAAGACCGGAATCCTGACCTATGTTGAAAACGATGTAAACGCAGCCGCTCTCGGCGAGGCGTTATTCGGCGCGGCAAAGGGCAGCAGCGATTTTCTATGCCTGACCTTCGGAACAGGTATAGGCGGCGCGATTTATATCAACAATGAATTATACAAGGGCTCTAATTCCTCCGCAGGCGAATTCGGGCACATCGTAACGCATGCCGGCGGCAGGCCGTGTACCTGCGGCGGCGAGGGCTGCTACGAACAGTACGCCTCCGCGAAAGCACTTACGCAGGCGGTTGCGAAGATAACGGGCAAGGCGCTCAACGGCTTTCAGATTTTTCAAAAGGAAAATATTGAAAACAGAGAGATACGCCATATTGTGGATATATGGATAGACGAAATCATTATCGGCTTAAAGAGCCTGATCAGCATTTTTAACCCCTCCCTGATCGTCCTCAGTGGCGGAATCATGAGCGAGGAATATATCATTGATCTTATAGACAGAAAAATCTATAAGGAGCTGATGGATAATTTCAAGAATGTAAAGATTGTAAATACGGAACTGGGCAATAACGCGGGACTGCTCGGCGTTGCGTATAAAGCGTCAAAATTATAAATTAAAATTTAAAACCGGAGCAAAGACTCTGGATTTATTATAGAACCAAAGAAAAAACGACTACAAGGAATTCCGAAAATGATATACCTTGCAGTCGTTCTTTATTATTCTCTTAAAAATTTTTCATGATGGTAAAAAGATAGTTGAACAAAGCCGGGATTCTGACTTATGTTGAAGAAGATGTGACTTCCGCCGCGATCGGCGAAGTGTTATTCGGCGTGCAAAGGACAGCAGCGATTTTCTATGCCTGACCTTCGGAACGGACATAGTTTGAATATTTTTTATCTTTATGGCCACCGGACTGTTGCAGCCAACACGGCAGATTTAGAGTGTTGACGCGGTTAATTCACATCACTTAAATAATACATTTCCCGCTCATTACATGATCTTGGTGTGGCTGTGTAATCGGTATAATCCACATTTTTCGTGTGCCTTACCAGTATTCCGTAGCATGGCAGATCCCAGTATTTACTTAGCTCATGTGATATAATATATATATGCGAAACTCTGGTGATTTCTGGGTAACCGTCCATAGAATATTCGTGAACCGGATCAGCAATATTAAGGTCTTCGCCTGTATCTCTATATGTCACATTGATATTATATAGTGTAACATTTTCTACATAGTATACTTCTGAATCATGTTGGCAGCCAGTGACTGCAGACGGCATTTCTGTGTTTGTGGCAGTGATGTTTGCAATCAAAACATCACTTATACTGCCGACTTGCTGCGTAGTATCATACTGCAACCGGTCGCCCAACCAAATCAGAAGCGGCGCGCTGATACCGTCCATAGTGATATTTTGTACCGTAATATCTTTAATATTACTGCCATCTGCTGATTCGATTGCAATGCCAGCATAACCGCCTACGATTCCATCAGGAATAAAGAAATAACAATCGTTTACAGACACATTTGTCACATCATACTGTGTTTCTGTACCAATCTTAAAGCAATTAGCCAAACTAAAAATTTCACAATTTTCTACGGTTATATCACTCAGTTGGTCGCTTGACGGCTTCAAAACAATACCATCATCTCCTGTTGCAATAAAACAGTTGCTGATTTGTATGTTGTTGCTTCCGCTACATATATCTATGCCGTCCGAATTAGACACATGCACATTATTATCAATAACCATGTTTTGCACGGTTACATTTTTACTGTTGTTGATTACAAAGGTCCAACCGGCAGATTCTTGTAAAATTATATTGTCAACAGTAACATTGTCGGAATTGTTAATTTGCAACACATTGCATCTGTCAGCATCGTCTATACCGAAACGAATGCGTTTTCTTGCCTCAATTACGCGAGTGTAGAGATTAAACTCTTTCAGTGCATATAAAGGTTCATCCGTTTCCGCTTCGGTTGTATAGCTTGTACCGCAGCCATTTATTGTGCCGCCGCCTGTAATCAAAACATCACTGACTCCGTCACAGTAGAGAACGGCTGTGTTCAACGGAGAAGAGGATAAAGAGTTTTCTTCATAGGAAAGTGAGATAAGTTTTGCGCCGTTACTTACAAAAAAAGTGATATTGCTCTTTAGCCAAATAGTAGTGACTTTATATTCCCCATCAGGAATATAAACTATACCCCCTCCGGATGCAGATAGTGCATCGATCACATTTTGAATAGCTGTGCTGTTTTCCTCTCCGCTTGCACTCTCATATATTTCCGGTATTATTGCGTCATCAGGGGTTTCTTGTGTTTGAATATAATTTTCATACGGAATATTTTCCACTTGAGTTCCTTCTTCATTCAATGTATATAATGTTTCTGCTTTGCCGATGGTTTCAGTGCTTGAAGTGCAAGCAACGCAGCATGTAACAATAAATATTACGGCTATGATGAATGCTATATATTTTTTCATCAATCTCATCCTTTTTTGCCAATAAATTTATTAAAAAAATTGTATAAAAAATAGCTTACACTTGTTATTATAGTTTCATCGACATAAAAGTCAAGATTTCAATTTATTAAGTTTAAATAAAATAAGCTAATAACGAATCAACGGAAAGCGTGCCGTCGTTTCTTAAAAGTTTTTTGTATCTTTCCATATTGACATCGCTGTGCTCGGTTTCCTTGCTCCAGAGATGGATCGTCCATGAATCATTGCCGAAAAACGCGGGGATCAGCACGCCTACGGCGGCTGTTTTTACCTTAGATAAAATATCTTTATCGTACACCGCCTGCATAAAATACCTGTAAATAAAATACACAGCAATATTTTCACAGCTTTTTGAATCAATCACGGCTCTGTTAAACGAGCCGCCGTTTACCTTTTGCACCCATTCGGGATTAATGACCTCCGTATTGCGGAATATGTCCCGAAAACTCAAAACGGCTTTCTTTTCTTTATATTTACTGATAGTATTCTGAATATCTTTACCGAATAAAAGCAGCTGAACCATTCTTTCATTCAGCGGCTTTTCTTTATTTAAAACGATTTCGTATGCTTTTTTCCGCGCGGTTTTCAGTTCATAAAATAAAGCCGCGTCAATATCGTTGAGCAACGGGGGCTCCGCATTTTGCTCGCTGCTGAAGGTGAAATCCTCTTTGAGGTTCCACATTATATCCGCCGCGACCGGGCAGGAAAAGGAAAGCCCGATTTCACGGGTTGCGCCGTAGTCATTTATAAATCTCGGAAAGGTTCTGCAAGTGTAGGGCGTGTGCGCCTGTCCCAGGGCTATGTGCATATCGCAAAGGTTATCCTGATTCAAAAACGGGCACCTTTTATCATCGGTAAGCCGAAACACCGTATTGCCGAATTCATCCTTGCTCAAAACAGAGTCAATGCGCTTCTTAAACGCGCCGCTCAGCGTATGATAATATGCCAGCGACTCGCCGTCCGCGTCTACCTCCCAGCCCTGACAGCACGAATCCGGGCACTCCCCTGCTATACAACTGAAATCCTTATAAAAAACAGGCGTAATTATATTCATACGGCACCTCTGCATTGACCTAATAAAAAATAAAAAGAAACGGCTGAATCCGAATGGAAACAGCCGTCCCTTGGTGCGAGAGACGGGACTTGAACCCGTACGAGTCGCCCCACACGCCCCTCAAACGTGCGCGTCTGCCGATTCCGCCACTCTCGCTTACAACGGTAGTGATTATATCAAATAAATCAGGCGTTGTCAATATCAATTTTAAAAATTTTTGAAATATCTTCCGGCTTTTTCAACAGAATGTCCGCGCCGGCGTCAATAAGGCTTTGCGCCGACCTGTAGCCCCAAGCTACCCCAATGCCGGGGCAGCCGAGATTTTTTGCGGCTTTTATGTCCACATCGCTGTCGCCGAGCCAAACAGCATGTTCGGGCTTGATATTTAAAGCACTGAGCATTTCATTCGGCAGCGCAGGATCCGGCTTTTTAGGTTTATCGTCCAAAGCGCCCTGCACAAGGTCAAAAATCCCTTCGTCAAACAGGGCGTTTATCATACCCACGGCGGCAATATGGGGCTTATTGGTGCAGACAACAAGTCTCCTGCCGGACTTCTTTAATTTTACAAGCACATCGCTTATACCGTCATACACATGCGCGTGATCAAGCTTGATGGCATTGTAAATCCGTTTAAACTCATCATACAAACGGTCAAGCTCCCGCCCGTCAACGGTATTGTTAAACGCTCTTTGGACAAGCAGTCTTGCGCCGCTGCCCACAAAATTTTTATAATCCTCAACAGTCCAAGACGCACGAATGCCGTGCGCGTTCAGCAGCTTTTCGCAGGCAAGGCGCAGATCGTCTATTGTATTTACGAGCGTGCCGTCCAAATCAAAGAAAACACATTTTGCGCCGCTTACGATTTGCGCCGCCGCTTCAATTTCAGAATCGCTGTTAAGAAGGATTGTTTGCTTCATAAAGATCACTTAAATCTTCAAATTTTTTCTTCTTTGAATTGGAGATAAGCTTTGCCGCAACGCCTATAATCACCGCCGCGGCAACCGCCGCGAATTCTATATAAATCTTCTTTTCCTCCGCTTCGCTGTTTGCGGACAGCTTGCCGCTTTTTACCTTTGTCCACAGGTCCGCCTGCAATTCAAGGATATTCTGCGGCAAATTAGAAAAATACTGGCCCTCCGGCATTTCCTCAGGATAGACGGCTTCGTCTTCGTACAGGGAATACTCCTCGTTTTCAATTACCGTTATATTCGGCGAGGCGTAATAGATATATTCCGCGTTTTCAAGTGCAACCTGCGGCTCGTGCATAAAATTGATAAACGCCTCCGCGCCCGCTTTATTCTGCGCGCAGGTGGGTATGCAGAACGCGTCGTAAAATAAATTTACGCCCTCTTCCGGGAAAACATATGCAAGGTCCGGATTGTTTTCGCACATAAGAACATAATCCCCGGCATAATAGGTTGCAAAAGCGTATTCGCCGCTTTCCATGAGATTGAAAACCTCGTCCATAACATAAACCGGGCTGACCGCATCTCTCTGCTCTGCAAGAAGCTCGGCAGCATCGTACCAGTCGCTTTCATTAGAAGTATTAAAATCCTGACCCAGCAGCGCCTGTGCGATTGCAAAGGCGTCTCTTGAATTGTTGAACATCAGGACCTGACCTGCATATTGCTCATCCCAAAGCACGCTCCAGCTTGTGGGCTCTTCGTCCACAAGAGTGGTATTATAAATGAGTACGGTAGTGCCCACATTATAGCAAACCGAATATTTTTGCTCCGGGTCGAAATATAAATTCTGATACTCGTCCGCAATCAGGGATATATTCGGAACATTGTCCCAATCAATCTCAAGCAACAAATCCTCGTCAATCAAGCGTTCTATCATATAATCGCTCGGCACGATCACATCATAGGACACGCCGCCGCTTACAAGCTTTGAATACATATTTTCATTGGATTCGTAGTTTGTATAATTGACGGTTGCGCCCGTCAAGCGCTCGAATTCCGCAACAACATCCATGGAGCCCTCAGAGCCGTCCGCGATATATTCGCCCCAGTTGTACACATTGATCGTTGTGCCCTGAAGTCCGAGGCTTGCGTAATACTCGATCTGCTCCTCGGTAAATATCTCGTCATCATCGTCCGCGGCATAAGCGGTTACCGTAGTTGAAGCCATGCAGAGCAAGAGGCAGAAAAAGAGAATCCATACTTTTTTCATCTTTGCTCACTCTTACCCTTTTCGCTCTTATTCTGCACAACATTCATTATGATAAGCAGAGCAAGGATTACAACGAACATCAGCATGGAAAGCGCGTACATATCCGGCTTTACACGCTTTTTTGTAAGTGAAAAAATATAGATGGGAAGCGTTTGAAAGCTTGGCCCGTTCGTAAAATACGAAATGATAAAATCATCAAGAGAAAGCGTAAAGCTCATAACAAGACCCGTGATGATTCCGCTCGTTATATTCGGCAGTACAACCTTAAAAAAGGCTTTAACGGGCTTGCAGCCGAGGTCGACCGCCGCCTCATAAACATTTCTGTCAAACTGCCTTAATTTCGGGAGTACATTTAAAATGACATAAGGCAGGCAGAAGGTTACATGCGCTATCAGAAGCGTCCAAAAATTCAGCGAATCCGATACACTGAACAGCGCCCCGACAAATACAAAGAGGAGCATCATGGAAATACCCGTAACGATTTCAGGATTCATCATAGGTACATTTGTTACGGTCATAACGGCGCTTCTAAGCCTTTTGCTTCTGTAATTATAGATTCCGACAGCTGCCATAGTACCTATAACGGTGGATATAATACATGACGCAACGGCGAGGATGAGCGTATTTTTCAGAGCGTCCATAGCGGCGGAATTGTTAAACATTTCCTGCCACCATTTCAGCGAGAACCCGGAAAATTCATATGTGCTCACGCTTTCATTAAAGGAAAACACAGCCATAACGGCAATCGGCGCGTAAAGGAAAATAAAGACAAGCGCCATATAGAATTTTGCGGCAGGCGATAACGATTTCTTTTTCAAATCACCACTCCCCCTTCGGATTCATTGTCCTTGCCGAGATAATTCATGACCCCTAAGCAAATCAGGATAAGAACCATCAGCACCAGCGAAAGAGCGGCGCCGAGATTATAATTGTTTGCGGACTGAAACTGCGTTTCTATGATATCGCCGATCAAAACAATCTGCCCGCCGCCGAGTTTTTGCGTAATATAGAATGTGGACACGCACGGCACAAACACCATGGTTATGCCGCTCAGCACGCCAGGAAGAGAAAGAGGCATGATTACCTTTTTTAAAACCTGAAACCGGCTTGAGCCGAGGTCCTGAGCCGCCTCAATAAGAGAATAATCTATTTTTGAAAGCACGGAATATATAGGCAGTATCATATACGGCAAAAAGTTATAGACCATGCCCAAAATGACCGCGCCGCTCGTATTGATAAGCTGAACGCTGTCTAAGCCCAGCGCATTTAAAAAGGTGTTGATGATACCCGTATCTCCCAAAATAGTCATCCACGAATAGGTTCTGATCAGGAAATTCATCCACATAGGCAGCATAACCAAAAGCACCATTGTGCTCTGCGTTCTGAGCTTTAATCTGCTTAAAAACAGCGCAAACGGATAGCCGAGAACAAGGCAAATGGCAGTTGCCGCAATGCCGTAAAGGATGGACAGCAATATCGTTGAGGTGTAATCCGGAATAGCGGCTAAATTATCTAATGTAAACGCGCCGGTACTGTCTGTAAACGCATAATACACCACCATCAATAAAGGCGCGATGATGAACAGCACGGACCAAATGATATACGGCTTATCAATCAGTTTCCTGGAAAGACCTTTACTCATCCTCATCCTCCCAATTATAATCCGCGTCGTTAATATGGTCAAACTCATCTGAAAAGAACGAGTAATCGCCGAATTCGCCGCTGTATTCACTGCGCTTCATAACATGGATGGAATCGGCGTCGATATACATACCGATTGTTTCGCCGGTCTTATGGTATTCCGTGGTCTGCACCAGCCAAATAAAGCCGCCTACATCAACAAATGTTTCAAAAAAAGTACCTTTGAATACAACATCGGTCACTACGCCCGTGAGCGTATCGCTTTCGCCGGCTTTTTTGATAAGAATATCCTCAGGACGGATAACGGCTTCCACGCGTTCGTTGGGCGCAAAGCCCCTGTCCAGGCAGTGGAAGGTTACTCCGGATATTTTGACATAATAATCCTTAATCATTACGGCGTCAACGATATTGGATTCGCCGATAAAGTCTGCTACAAAAGCGTTGACCGGCTCGTTGTATATGTCCTCAGGCGTACCGATCTGCTGGATTTTGCCCTTGTCCATAACTACGACCCTGTCGCTCATAGAGAGCGCCTCTTCCTGGTCATGCGTTACATAGATAAAAGTAATGCCCATGCGCTTTTGAATCGACTTCAGTTCCTTCTGCATGTCCTTCCTGAGTTTGAGATCAAGCGCGCCCAAAGGCTCGTCCAGCAGGAGAACATGGGGCTTGTTGGCAAGCGCTCTTGCAATGGCAACACGCTGCTGCTGACCGCCCGAAAGGCTGTCAATAGACCTTTTTTCAAAGCCCTTCAGATTGACGATTTCCAGCATTTCCGCTACGGTCTTTCTGATTTCCGCCTTGCTCATCTTCTGGATTTCAGGGCCGAAGGCTATATTTTCAAACACATTTAAATGCGAAAAAAGAGCATAGCGCTGAAAGATGGTGTTGACCTTTCTTTTATGAGGCGGGATATGATTTATCACCTTACCCTCAAACACGATCTCGCCCTCATTGGGCTCGACAAATCCCGCAATACAGCGAAGCGTTGTGGTTTTGCCGCAGCCCGAGGGCCCAAGCAGCGTTATGAACTCTTTTTTATTTATTGATAGATTAAGTTTATCTAAAATTACATTCTCTCCGTATTTAACGGTAACATCCTTAAGATCAATGATTTTTTCCAATTATGCACTTCCTCTTTATATCCCGATTCAGCGAATAAAACGCTGTTGAGATAAATATAGCAAATTTACGAAAATTGTCAATAACTTTAAAAAATTTTTTTTAAAATTTCTTCGCCGTTCGCCACTTTATTCACAGTATCCGCAACAAGGGAAAAATCACAAACCATAGATTTCGTTTTATGAATACAGTCATCCATACCGAAAGGAACAAAATAATAATTTTTGTAGTTCATAAGGTTACCGATATTTTTAGCGGCGGCGCCGAGCGCGTCGTTTGTTGAAACGCCCAAAATAACAGGCCTTGAATTTCTTAAATGGCTCTTTGCCGCCATAGTAACGGCGGTATCGGCGATTCCGCTTGCAAGCTTTGCAAGCGTGTTGCCGGTGCACGGAACAATGCACAGTATATCAAGCAATTTTTTAGGGCCTATGGGCTCCGCCTGTTCTATTTTGTGAATGATCGGATTGCCGGTAATTTCGGTAATCTCTTTTTGAAAATCCGCCGCGTCGCCGAATCTGGTATCGGTATTGTAAGCCGTTTCGCTCATGATTGGATAAACCTCGTATCCCGATTCCACAAGTTCACGAAGCGCCGCCAGGGATTTTGAAAAGGTGCAGAACGAACCTGTAAAAGCATAACCGATTTTCAAAGCTTTTCCTCCTTTATAATATTCAGTACGGCTTCCCCGATGATTTCGCCCGCGGTTCTGCATGTGTATACGGACGGCATACCCTTGCCGTTGATTATACGGATTCCGAGGCTTTTGGCAACTAAGGTATCCACACCGCCGGGAAAGGAGGCGAGGTCGAGGATTACAACGCTGCTTTTGCAGGCTTTCAACTCATCTTTAGTCAAAACGATATGCGGCACGGTGTTTATAATAATGTCAAAATCATTCTGCTTTTTCATGCTTTCAAAATCAATATGGTTGCAGCCGTCAAAGCTTTCCTGCGCCTTAGATACATCGCTGCGTGAGCAAACCGATATATCCGCTCCGTAAGCGCTGAGCAGCTTATACAGCGCCTTGCCGATCCTGCCGTATCCGATTATAAGTATTTTGCTGTGGGTCAGCGAAAAATCGGTGTTTTCCTCAAGAAGCGTAACGGCGCCCTCCGCTGTCAAAAAAGCGTTTTTGAGCACATACGCCTCGTTCTTCATATAATCATAGCCGTTCCTATGCTCGCCCTTTCCGAAGAAAACCGGCTTTCCCTTTGTAATTTCAAACATTTCTTTTTTTACGGGCACCGGCAGCAGCACAAAATCGCAGCCTTCAATATCATCAGTGTATTTAAAACCGTGCTTTTCAAGATATTCCGCGGCATAAACCATTCTTTTATCCTGCGTATAAGGCACGGCAAATGAAACGAGCTTCATATAATCACTCCCATCAATCCATATTATGCTTAAAATATTTTGATGTTAACGGAGTTTTGGTGTTTATTTTTTGAAATAATAGTTGTATAATAGAAGAAATCAAAAAACGGAGGAATACCGCTTGAAACATATTGATGAGTTATTGAAAAGCGTTAAAAACATACATTTTATAGGAATAGGCGGCGCAGGCATGTGCCCGCTTGCCGAAATCATGCTTTCTTTAGGCTACAGGGTCACAGGCTCTGACAATAATGATACCGAGACCTTCAGGCGGATTGAAAAGGAAGGCGCAAAGGTTTTTCTCGGTCAAAAAAAGGAAAATATAAGCAGCGATATACAGCTTGTAATATACACAAACGCTATATTAAAAGAAAACGAAGAGCTTGCATACGCAAAGGAAAATTTCCCCTGCTTTGAAAGAGCGGAGCTGTTAGGCGCAGTCAGCCGTGTATTTAGCAACTGCATAGGCGTTTGCGGCACACACGGGAAAACGACCACCACAAGCATGATCACGGAAGCTCTGCTTGACAGCGGCCTTGACCCGAGCGCCGTAATCGGCGGAAAGCTGCCGCGCATCAACGCATACGGCAGAGTCGGAAAGAGCCAAAATTTTGTTTGCGAATCGTGCGAATTCAACAATACATTTCTGCATATGAGCCCGGATATGGCAGTTGTTTTGAATATTGATGAGGATCATCTTGATTTCTTCGGAAATCTGGAAAATATAAAAAAATCTTTTCGCCGTTTCTGTGAAAACACAACAAGAACGATTATTTATAACGGAGACGACCCCAACACCGTTGATATGCTGAACGGCATAAGCGGAAAAAAGCTGATTTCCTTCGGCACCGGCGAAAGCAATGACTATATTGCAAAAAACATAGATGTTCCGGGCGGGTTCCATATAGAATACGATATTTACAAGGGCGCGGAGTTTTTAACGCATATCGTGCTTTCCGTACCCGGCGAGCATAATGTTCTTAATTCTCTTGCCGCTTTCATTGCGTGCGTTGAAAGCGGTGCAGATACGGAAAAAATCGCCGCTTCACTGTTTGAATTCCACGGCGCAGGCAGAAGATTTGAGCTACGCGGCACATTTAAAGGAATCACATTGGCGGACGATTACGCGCACCACCCGAAGGAGATAGAGGTTACGCTTAACGCCGCAATGAAAATGAATTATAAGCGCGTGTGGGCTGTTCACCAGCCGTTTACTTTCACCAGAACGGCAAGATTTCTGGATGAATTTGCAAGCGTGCTCAAAATAGCCGATAAATGCATTATATCCGAGATTATGGGCAGCCGTGAAATAAACACGCTTGGAATCAAAGCAACAGATTTATCCGCCAAAATTCCCGGCGCCGTACAGATTGATAAGCTTGAGGATATTGCGGAATATCTATCCGAAAACTGCGCCGAGGGCGATCTTGTTTTAACGCTCGGCTGCGGCGATGTCTACAAGGTTTCAAGAATGCTTGAAAAATTGCTGTCAGAATAACATTGCAATAGATACAAAAAAGCCCTGAAGCTTTCATAGCATCAGGGCTTTTCTACAGCCTGCGGCAGCCGAAACTTCAGCTGCCATTATATTTTTATATATTTAGCATATATCTTCTTTTAAGGTTTCAACGATTGAATCCTTTCTCAGTTTTGAAAA
>CAYOPQ010000029.1:0-9996 GCA_964405895.1 uncultured Bacteroides sp.
TTTATTTTTTTTGGCTTTCGGTTTTGACAATTTATTCGCTTGCGTGATTTTATAATTAAATCGGTGGTTGCGTTGACGGTGATTTATGTCGATGTTTTAATGGTAATCAATTTTTTTATTACCTTCCTTCTTCTCCTTCTTACCCAAAAGCTTGCAAAAGAAAATATTAAGCTGCTGCGTTTCGTGCTTGCCTCGTTTGCCGGCGCGCTGTACGCGCTTGTTATTCTGTTCGACGAGCTCAGCTTTGCCGTGTCGCTCCTCGGAAAGCTTGCCGCGGGCTGCATAATTGTGCTTATCGCGTTCGGCTGCGCGTCGGTAAAGGGCTTTCTGAAAAATACAGCCGTTTTCCTTTTTTCAAACTTTGTTTTTGTCGGCATAATGGTGGGGCTTTGGATGATTTTCAAGCCGGAAGGCATTGTAATCAACAATTCCACCGTCTATTTTGATATATCCGCTTCAACGCTGCTGATATGCGCGTTTATCGCATATATTGTCAGCGCGGTAATAATCAGGCTGTACAACGGCAGAACTTCAAAAAAAGAGCTTTACCGCATAACGGTGCTGCATATGGATATGAAATATTCGTTTTTCGCGTTTGCTGACAGCGGCAATAATCTTCGCGAGCCGTTTTCCGATTTTCCCGTGATTGTTGCGGATGAAGATTTATTTAAAAATGTGGAGTGCAGCAGGGTCATACCTGTTTCCACTGTCAGCGGAGAGGGGATTTTAAAGGCTTTCAGGCCGGAAATGGTGGTGATAGAAACCTCGCGGGCAAAAGTTGAAACAAACAGGATTTATATAGCCTTAAGCGGCAGCATGAAAAAGGGAGAATACAGGGGTATTATAAATCCAAAATCATTATCAGAGGTGCAATATGCTTCAAAAAATTAAAATGCTCTATTTAAGAATTGTACAAACGCTGTTCAAAAAAGGCTGCTATTACATTAACGGGCCGGAAACCCTGCCTCCGCCTCTTACGAAAGAAGAGGAAGAAACGGTAATGAGGGAACTCCTTCAGGGCAACGAGCAATACAGGGAATTGCTGATAACCCACAACCTTCGCCTTGTGGTTTATATTGCCAAAAAGTTTGAGGGCTGCGCCACTTCAACAGAGGATCTTGTTTCCATAGGCACAATAGGCTTGATGAAAGCCGTAAAAACCTTTGACCCCGGTAAAAATATCAAGCTTGCTACATACGCTTCCCGCTGTATAGAAAACGAGATACTTATGCACCTGCGCAAGATAAGCGGGGCAAAGCTTGAGATGAGCTTTGACGAGCCGCTGAGCATAGACTGGGACGGAAATGAATTGACCCTGCGCGATGTCCTCGGAAGCGATGCGAATGAGATTTCAAACGATATTGAGTATAATGACGAAAAAGCGCTATTGCTTAAAATAATACTCGAGCTTCCGGAAAAGGAGCGCGAGCTGATGAAAAAACGCTTTGGAATATTGGGCGAGGAAGAGCATACGCAAAAGGAGCTGGCGGATCTCATGGGTATATCCCAGAGCTATATTTCACGCCTTGAAAAAAGAATCATACAAAAAATAAAAAAACAGATCATGAAAGAGTATGTGTAATATATAGTATGTACGCGGCGGCGCCGCCGCGTATTATTCCTCCACAACGCTTCGTCTGAATAGCAGACTGATGCACCATATCGCGGCGATTCCCACAAGGCAGTAGATAATACGCGCGATGACACTGTCCTGACCGCCGCATATCCATGCAACAAGATCAAATTCAAAAAGACCTATAAGTCCCCAGTTCAGTCCGCCTATTATGTTAAGAATTAAAGCGATTCTGTTTATAATAGCCATTTTTTCATCTCCAAAATAAAAAAGTCGTTAGTATATTAACCATACTAACGGCTTTTTATTCGTTATAATATAGAATTTATTTTAAATTTTAGTCAAAATGATTTCTGCTTTCCCCGTGATTTCATAATCTCCGTAATCTGCGGGTACCAAAAAGCTGTCTCCCTTAGTGAAATCCCTGCCGCATATTTTACCGCTTCCGTCAATCACAAGTATATGATTAAAGCTGTCGGCTCCGGCATGCAGCTCCATTTTATCCTCGCAGTCATATCTGTAAACCGTAAACAGCTCGCATTCCGTTAAAAGCTGCTCAGTACCGCCGCTGACAGCGGCAGGCTCTCCCTGCGGCTTTGTCGGGTATTTCGGGGGCTCGGTAACGGTGACATCAACGGCTTTGTCAATGTGAAGCTCCCTCGGCTTTCCGTCTTTTCCGAGCCTGCCGTAATCGTATACCCTGTATGTAGAATTGCTGTTCTGCTGTATCTCCGCTATAAGCGTGCCTTTTCCGATTGCGTGCACTGTGCCTGCTTCAATGAAAAAAAGATCGCCCTTATTTACTTTGACGCTGTTTAAAACCTCCGGCAGCGTGTTGTTTTCAATCGCTTTTCTAAAATCGTCCTTTGAGATTTTTTCTTTAAAGCCGTAAATAAGCTGCGCGCCCTCGTCTGCGTCAAGCACATACCAAATTTCGGTTTTGCCGAATTCGTGCTCCACTCTTTTTGCGTATTCGTCGTCCGGGTGCACCTGGATAGACAGATTATCTTTCGCGTCTATGAGCTTGATGAGTATGGGAAAATATTCAAACTTTTCGCTGTTTTTGCCAAGAATTTTATTTTCTCCCTCTTTCTCCAAAACCTCTTTAAGCGTCCTGCCGTCATATTTGCCGCCGTCAATCAAATTCATTCCGTCCTTGTGGCAGGAAAGCATCCAGCCCTCCGCAACGGGGTCAATATCGGTTTTCATTTTAAACTCGTCGCGCAGTCTGGTGCCGCCCCAGATATAGTCCTTGAATACGGGCTGTAATTTAAGTATATCCATATATAAAACCTTCTTTAATTTAATATACAAATATATTATCAAAATTTTACTTCACTTTCAAGGCTTAATAGTGTAAAATATACTTCGGTAAAGGAAGTGAATGTGTGGCAATCCTGAATATCCAAAATCTTACTCTGTCCTTCGGCGAGCATACGCTGTTTGAAAATGTTTCCTTTGAAATGGGCAATAAGGATAAAGTCGGGCTTGTCGGCGCGAACGGCGCAGGCAAAACCTCGCTTTTCAAGGCGCTCACAGGCGAGTATAACCCTGAGTCCGGCGGCGCCTTCATAGGCAAAAATGTTAAGCTCGGCTATATGGAGCAGCATACCTGCTCGGATAATAAAACGGTTTATGAAGAGCTGATTTCGGTGTTTTCCGATTTGACAGAGCTTGAATCACAGCTTGAGCTGATTGCCGCAAAGCTTACTGAAAATCCAAGCGAGGAGCTGATTTCCGAGCAGGATTCTTTAAACGAACAGTTTATCCGAAACGGCGGCACAACATATAAAAGCCTTACCCGTTCTGCGCTTATCGGTCTCGGCTTTGAGGAAAGTGAATTTTCAAAACCCACCTCCGAGCTGTCGGGCGGGCAGCGCTCCAAGCTTATTTTGTCAAAGCTGCTGCTGTCCGGTGCGGATCTCCTGCTTTTGGACGAGCCAACGAATCATCTTGATATTTCAGCGGTGGAATGGCTTGAGGATTTTTTATCCTCGTTTTCCGGCGCTTTTATTGTGATTTCGCATGACAGGTATTTCCTTGATAAGGTTACGAATAAAACAATAGAGCTTGACTGCGGCAGGCTGCGCTCTTATAGGGGCAATTATTCTGAATTCCTTATCAAAAAAGAGGCGGAGCAAAAGGCGGTTGCCGAAAAATATGAGAATGATCTTAAAGAAATAGAACGCCTGCAAGGCATAATCGAGCAGCAGCGCCGCTGGAACCGGGAGAAAAATATTAAAACGGCGGAAAGCCGTGAAAAGGCTGTTGAGCGAATTAAGGCGCAGCTTGTTCCGCCGGACAGCGCCCAGAAGCGGATTCGGTTTGACTTTACGCCCGGCTGCGTTTCCGGAGAGGAAGTTCTTAAAGTAAACGGGATTTCAAAATCCTTCGGGGAAAAGCATATATTCGGTAATGTGTCGTTTGACATCAGCCGCGGCGAGCGTGTTTTCCTTGTCGGCAGCAACGGCTGCGGCAAAACAACGCTTTTAAAGATACTCATGGGCGTATTGCCCGCGGATTCCGGGAATTTTGTTTTCGGCGCCAATCTTTTTACCGGCTATTTTGATCAGGTGCAGGAAAATCTGGATTTAAGCAAAACCGTGCTTGACGAGGTGTGGTCAGCTTTTCCGTCTATGACGGAAACCTCGGTCAGAAACGCCCTTGCCGCTTTCCTTTTTAAAGGGGAAGAGGTGTATAAGCGCCTTGCCGATTGTTCGGGCGGGGAAAGAGCAAGAACCGCGCTGCTGAAGCTGATGCTCGGCAAATACAATTTTCTGCTTTTGGATGAGCCGACCAATCATCTAGACGCTTATTCAAGAGAGGAGCTTGAGAAAACGCTGCTCCGTTATTCAGGTACGATGCTGATTGTTTCGCACGACAGATATTTTATAAATAAGCTGGCAACAACGGTATTGGAGCTCACCGGCGGCGGAATAAAAAAATATCTCGGGAATTATGACGACTATATTGAAGCAAAGCAGGCTTTGAACAGCGGTGAGGATAATCCGCCTGAAAAAGAACGGGATAAGCCAAAGCCCAAGCAAAACGATTATAAGCGCAGAAAAGAGCTTGAAAGCAGGCAGAGAAGGCTTAAAACGGCGGTGTCGCGCCTTGAGGGCAGAATAGAGGACCTTGAGGATGAAATCGCGCTGCTTATGGAGGAGCTTAATGCCAATCCGCCCTACGAGCAGTTTTTGAAAATCAATGAGCGGCTTGAAGCGAAAACCGCCGAGCGGGACGCCCTTTTTGACGAGTGGACAGAAAAATCAGAGGAATTGACAAGTATCACTATATAAATTATAATGTTAAAAATTAGATTTTAGTTGATGGTTATGGCATATACGGTAATAATAGGCGGCGGCGCGTCCGGGCTGATGGCTGCCGCTCGGTGCGCAGAGCGCGGCAAAGACACCGTGGTTGTGGAAAAAATGCCCGTTTGCGCAAAAAAGGTCAGAATAACAGGTAAGGGCAGGTGCAATGTTACAAATGCCTGCTTTGAATTAAATGAGCTGATTTCAAATGTACCCAGAAACGGAAATTTTTTGTATTCCGCTTTTTCATCTTTTATGCCTTATGATACGATGGCTTTTTTTGAAGAGCTCGGCGTTGCGCTTAAAACGGAAAGGGGAAACCGTGTTTTTCCGCAGTCTGACAAAGCGGCGGACATTGCGAACGCTCTTATTAAAAATGCAAAAAACAAAGGCGTAAAATTTATACATTCCGCGGCGAAGGCGTTTTGCTTTGATGGCAGTAAAATCACCGCCGTTGTGCTCGAGGATGCAGGCAAAATAGAATGTGATGCGGTCGCCGTGTGTACGGGCGGCAAAAGCTATCCCGCTACAGGCTCAACAGGGGACGGCTATACGCTTGCCGCAAGCGCCGGCCATACGATAACGGATATCGCTCCCGCTCTTGTTTCACTTAAAAGCAGCGATGGCTTTGTATCGGAGCTTCAGGGGCTCAGCCTGAAAAATGCGGGAATCAGGCTTGTGAAAAACGGTAAAACCGTTTATTCCGATTTCGGCGAAATGCTGTTTACACACTACGGCGTAAGCGGGCCTGTTATTCTGTCCGCTTCAAGCCATATGACAGCGCCCGAAAAAGGCGGCTATGAATTGTTTATAGACCTCAAGACGGCGCTTGACCTCGATACCCTCGATAAGCGGATTTTAAAGGATTTTGAGCTGTTTAAAAACAGGGATGTTATCAATTCGCTGTCAAAGCTTTTACCGCAGAAGCTGATTCGGGTTGTTGTTGAGCTGTGGGGCGTTCCGAGCCGTAAAAAGGTAAACTGTATAACGAAGGAGGAACGCCGCAGGCTGGCGTACCTTTTAAAAAATTTTAAGGTCAATATCAGCGAATTTTATACGCTTGAATCCGCAATAATAACAAGAGGAGGCGTAGCGGTCAAGGAAATTGAACCCAAAACAATGCGCTCAAAGCTGATAGATAATCTTTTCTTTGCCGGAGAGGTTATTGATGTTGACGCGTATACCGGTGGGTTCAATCTTCAGATTGCCTTTTCCACGGGTAAATTATGTGGGGATAATATATAGATTTAAGGAAGGTTGTTTGTTTTGGTAAATGTTGCTATAGACGGACCCGCGGGAGCGGGCAAAAGCACGGTTGCGCGCGGCGCCGCAAAGGAGCTCGGTTATATTTATGTGGATACCGGCGCGCTGTACAGAACGGTGGCTCTTGCCGCTGTACGCGCGGGCGCACTTGAAGATGAGAACGCCGTCAGTGCGCTTTTGGACGGCCTTACGGTTGAGCTTAAATTTGATGAAAATGCAGAGCAGAGAGTTCTTTTGAACGGAGAGGATGTTTCGTCCCTTATCAGGACGCCGGAAATTTCCATGGCGGCTTCAAAAGTTTCAAGGATACCCGCCGTCAGGGAATTCCTGCTTGAGCTCCAGCGCTCAATCGCGCGCAGCAACGATGTCATTATGGACGGGCGCGATATCGGCACCGTCGTGCTGCCTGACGCGCAGGTCAAGATATTCCTTTTCGCTTCGCCCGAATGCAGAGCGGAACGCCGTTATAAGGAATTGCTTGAAAAGGGTGAAGAGGTTACGCTTGAAGCGGTCTTAAAGGATGTGAACGAACGCGATTATCAGGACAGCCACCGTGAAATCGCCCCGCTGAAGCCCACTGCCGAATCGGTTATGGCTGATACAACGGGCAAAACGCTTCCTGAAAGCATAGAGATGATAGTTTCGGTTATAAAGGAGAAAATCAATGGTTAATTTTGATTACAGCGAGGTTAAGCACTATAAATTCTACGGGTTCGTGAAAAAAGTTTTCGGGCCGGTGTTCAGAATGATATATAAGCTTGAATTTAAAGGGCTTGAAAATGTGCCGCTGAGCGGCAGCGGCAGATACATAGTAGCAATTAACCATACCTGCGCCTTTGACCCCGTATTTGTTTCCATGCCCAAGCAGGTGCCGCCGCTTCATTTCATGGCAAAGGTTGAGCTGTTTAAAAATCCCGTTGTGGGATGGGTCATAAAGCATCTTTACGGGTTCCCGGTAAAAAGAGGCAAGGGCGATACCTCAGCCATAGAATACGGCGAAAAAATAATAGAAGAGGGCCATGTTATGGCAATCTGCCCGGAGGGCAAAAGAATCAAGGATAAAAACGGCGTGCCGCAAAAGGCAAAATCTGGGGTAGCCATAATCGCAAAGGCAACGGACGCTTCCGTTTTGCCGGTCGCGATTTATTGCAACGGGCCGATAAAGGCGGGAAAAAAAGTTGTCATTTCCTACGGCAGTCTTCTTTCTCTCAAGGATATGGGTCTGGATAAGGAAGATATAGCTCCGCATGATATAAAATTCGCCGCGAATACCGTTATGGATAAGATAACGGAGCTGTGGGAGGCTGAAAACCGTGAGGGAAATTAAACTTGCTAAAACGGCGGGCTTTTGCTTCGGTGTAAACAGGGCGGTAAATTTAGTCTATGAGCTTGTTGACGGCGGCGAAAAGGTATGCACACTCGGTCCCATAATCCACAACAGGCAGCTTGTGGAGGATCTTATGTCCAAGGGGGCCAACGCCATCTCCGCGCCCGATGAATGCAGGGACGGCTATAAAATCGTCATAAGGACCCACGGAATAGAAAAAGAGGTACTTGAGGACATTAAGCGCAGGGGTATGGAATTTATTGACGCCACATGCCCGTTCGTACTCAAGATACATAAAATAGTCGGGGAGGCTGCGCCCGGTACGGTAACGCTTATCGCGGGGGATTCCGAGCACCCGGAGGTAAAAGGCATACGCTCCTTCTGCGTGGGCAAATCGTTTGTGTTCAAAAACAGTAAAGAGCTTTCCGAAATCATGGAAAACAATGCAGTTTGTGCCGAAAAATCCGTAATTTGCGTATCACAGACCACTTTCAGCGCGGAAGAATGGAAAAAATGCGAGAAAATTATAAAAAAGGTATGTACAAATTGCAAAATTTTTGATACAATATGCAGTGCAACATTCGAAAGACAGGCTGAGGCGCTCGCTCTTGCCAAAGCGTGCGACGCTATGCTTGTTATCGGAGGTCGCCATTCATCCAATACTTGCAAGTTGAAAGATGTTTGTTCGGAATATGCACCCACTTTCTTGATAGAGACTGCTGCGGAGCTTGCCGATATGGATTTTTCGCATTTCAATGTAGTTGGAGTCACTGCCGGGGCGTCTACGCCGTCGGTAATTATCAAGGAGGTACTAAAAACCATGTCCGAAGAAATTAAAGAAAAGGAAGTTGAAGCAACACAAACTGTTGCGGAGACAGCAGAAGCCGCTGATAAAGCCGAAGAGGCTGCTGTCGAAGCATCTGCTGATGGTGAAACCTTCGCAGAAATGCTCGAACAATCTTTCAGCGAAAACGAAACCGGTAAAATCGTAAAAGGCGTTGTTGCAAACATTACGCCCACAGAAGTGTTTGTAGATGTTCCGGGAAGAAAGCAAACAGGCGTTATTGCCCGCGAGGATCTTTCATCCGAGCCGTTTGACAAGTGCGAAGATGTTGTTTCAAAGGGCGATGTGCTTGATCTGATCATTCTTAAAACGAATGATCAGGACGGCGTTCTGAAACTGTCTAAAAAGCTTACAGACAGCTTTAAGGGCTGGAACGACATTGTACAAGCCAAGGAGAATGACGAGATTCTTGAAGGTCCGGTCGTTGCTGTTGTCCGCGGCGGCGTGCTTGCGAGCGTAAAGGGTACGCGCGTATTTATTCCGGCGTCTCTTTCCGGCGTTCCCAAAAACGAGGAGCTTTCAATCCTTAACGGTACTACGGTGAAATTCAGAATTATTGACATCAACGAGCAGAGAAGGCGCGCAGTCGGCTCTATCCGTTCCGTACTTGCGGAGGAGAGAAAGAAAGCGCGCGAGGAAGCTTGGGCAAAGCTTGAAGAGGGGATGAAGCTTACCGGCACGGTCAAGTCTCTTACGAGCTACGGCGCGTTCGTAGATATCGGCGGTATAGACGGTATGATTCATATCAGCGAGCTTTCCTGGACAAGAATCAAGCACCCGTCTGAAATCGTTAATGTAGGCGATCAGGTAGAGGTTTACATAAAAGCCCTTGACCGCGAAAACAAGAAGATTTCCTTAGGCTTCAAGAAGATAGAGGATAACCCGTGGGAGATACTTAAAAGAGATTATCCCGTTCAGACCGTTATCAAAAATGCAAAGATTGTCGGCGTAACATCGTTCGGCGCTTTTGCAACGGTTATTCCCGGTATAGAAGGTCTTATCCATATCAGCGAGATCAGCTGGAGCAGAATCAAAACCCCTGCCGATGTATTAAAGGTAGGCGATGAAGTAGATGTTATGATTATCGCTGTTGATTTTGATAAAAAGAGAGTCAGTCTCTCCATGAAACAGCTTACAGATAAGCCGGAGGAAAGCATACCGGCATTACAGGAAGAGGACGCTGTTGAGGAGCCGGCTGAAGAAGCAACTGCCGCAGAGGAAAGCGCTGCGGAGGATGTAACGGTTGAAGCGCCTGTTACGGAAGAGGCAGCAGTTGAAGAACCCGCCGCTGAGGAAACACCTGCGGAGGAACTCGCTCCCGCCGCTGATGAAGCACCTGTGGAGGAATCCGTTCCCGCTGCTGAGGAAGCACCTGTGGAGGAATCCGCTCCCGCTGCTGAAGAAGCTCCTGCTGAAGAATAATATTATTCAGACCCGCTGTACGATCAGCGGGTCTTTGTATCTTTATCGTCAAACAGGGATTTCCGCTTTCTCCGTTCCGCCGAAATATGCGGCAGCCGCGGAATGGTTTAAAATTAAATTTTATAATCTTAAATAAGCATAGTAAAAAAACCGCACGATTGTGCGGCTTTTGCGCTTTATGCGATTTATATATCCGGAAAAAAGATAAAATAATTTTTTATAAAGGAGATTTTTATGAGCTGGAATGCAGATA
>CAYOPQ010000029.1:10096-19862 GCA_964405895.1 uncultured Bacteroides sp.
AAAAAGATAAAATAATTTTTTATAAAGGAGATTTTTATGAGCTGGAATGCAGATAAATATTTGCAGTTTGAAAACGAAAGAACACAGCCGTGCATAGATTTGGCAAACCGAATCAGCGCCGCTGAGCCGAAAACAGTCATTGATTTGGGCTGCGGACCCGGCAACAGCACAAATGTGCTCAGAACTGTATTTCCGGATTCGGATATACTCGGTATAGACAATTCGCAGAATATGATAGATAAGGCTGCGGAAACGCACCCCGATATCCATTTTAAGCTCTGCGGCGTGCGTGAGATTGCCGGGAATTACGACCTCATATTTTCAAATGCGTGCCTGCAATGGCTGGACGACCATGACAGCCTTATAAAATTCCTTATGGGCAGACTCAACGAGGGCGGCATTTTAGCCGTTCAGATGCCGATGAACGGAGAGGAGCCGCTTTATAAGATTATCAGGGATGTTGTTGATTCCTCTGCCTTTGATTTCAGCTCTGTATGCTTTGAAAAAAATGATGTTTTGGCGCCTGAAAACTATTTTGATATTCTCAGTACATGCAGCGCGGGCTTTCATATCTGGGAAACGGTTTACTATCATACGGTCAAAAGTCATGAGCAGCTTTTAGACTGGGTGCGCGCAACGCGGCTGCGCCCGTACCTTGAGGCGCTTGATGATAAAAACAGAACCGCTTTTGAGGCGGAGATCCTGAACAGGGCACGCAAGGCGTATCCGTTTACGGCAAACGGCAGTATTCTTTTCAGATTCAGAAGATTGTTCTTTACAGCTGTTAAATAGCGGCTGCCGTATGCGTTACTCCTGATTGCTGAACAGGGAATCAATCAAATTGTTGTATATATTTGCAGGATTGGCATAAAACTTTTCCTTGATGATTTCCGCCTGCGCGGCTGAAGGCACCGTCAGGGTCAGCACCATGAAATCCTTCCCGCTGTCCGTCAGGTGCATCGTTACAATATAGTCGCTTCCGGATTTTGTTATCTCAACATTGTTTTCCTGCCTGAAAAGCGCCTTTACGGCAAGCCTTGCCGCAAGCTCAACGGCTCTTGTCCTCATGGAATAGGGCAGCTCGTTTTCCACAAGCTCAACAAAGTATTCGCAGTTGTTGGCTGGTTTTAAAAAACCGTTTTCGTCCACCTTGATCAGGTCTTTATCCTTGATTTTCTGCAATGCGCTTGTCGCTTCAAAATAATTGGCGAACTCGCCCTCCATCATCGTTTTTATAAGCACTTCGTCTGTCAGCCGCTCTTTTGTGTAAACAACAACATAGCAGATCAGAAGCATTATATCCATTCTTGAGTGCAGACCGTCCGAGGAGCCGTACGGCAGCGCGTCAAAATTCAAATTATTCAAATCATTGTCATTCATATTGGTTCACACAGCCTTTCCTTCTGCAAATCGTCATTATAAATCACGGTTTCCCCTCTTGCTTGCAGCCCGGCTGGGGAGCGTGACGCGCCTGCCGCCGTCCGAAAAGGGCTTCGGCGCAAGTATAATCATTAAAGCGTGTTTTTCACGCCGTTTCTTTGCTGAAAAATATATTAACATAATCTTTACTTACTTGCAATCATTTTTGTTTTATAATATAATATCTGCGTAAATATCGGAAAAGGTATTTATACGCGTTTCGCGTGAAATAAATTTTATGAAAGAGGTTTTCAATATGAAAGAAGTCAATAAAGATACTATTATAGGCGATGTGCTTGATATATGTCCGGATGCCGCTCCGCTGTTCCTTGAAATCGGTATGCACTGTCTCGGCTGCCCCGCCTCCAGGGGAGAAACGATTGAGCAGGCGTGCGCTGTGCACGGCAACGATCCGGATGCGCTTGTAAAAAAGGTAAACGCGCTTCTGAATAAATGATAACCGTTTCCAAAAGATTAAAAGCCGTAGCCGGTCTTGTTCGCAAGGGCTCCTGCCTTGCCGATATTGGCTGTGACCACGGCTTTTTGCCTGTTTTTCTTGTGCTCGGCGGTCATATATCTTCAGCTGTGGCGGCGGATATAAATGAAGGCCCGCTTGCCATCTGCCGCGCTGCGGTTGAAAAATATGCGCTTCAGAATCAAATCAAATGCGTTTTGTCTGACGGGCTTCAAAATATTGCATTTTGTGATTATCAGGATGTTTCTGTTTGCGGAATGGGCGGGGAGCTTATCGCTTCCATTCTTGAAGCCTCCGAGCATTCAAAAACCCGCGGTGTGCATTACATTTTTAATCCTATGACGCACCCTGAAAAGCTGCGCGGGTATTTGTGTGAAAACGGCTTTGAGATAGGGGCGGATTTTATCGTCAGGGACGGAGGCCATTCCTACAGCGTTTTTGACGCCTATTACACGGGCGCGGAAAAGAGCTACCCTTTAAGCTATTATTATCTCGGAAACATAAAAGATTTTTCGGATAAGGGCTATTTTGAGAGCCTGCTGCGGTATCTCAAAAACAAACAGAAAAGCGGCTGCGACTATTCGGAAATTATAAGTGAGATTGAGGAAAGACTATGACTTTTGTTAAAGATATATATAATTATATAAACAGTATTGCGCCGTTTGAAACGCAGGAGCCCTGGGATAATGCGGGGCTTATCACCGGCAGCATGGATACACCGGTTACCAAGGCGGTTTTGAGCCTTGATGTTACAAAGGCTGCGGCGGAAAAAGCCGCCGAATGCGGCGCGCAGCTTATTGTTTCGCACCACCCGCTTATTTTTAACGCCGTTAAAACGGTGTGCGCAGACAGCGCGCTTTATAAGTGCGTCAATAAAGGCGTTTGTGTGATTTCCGCCCATACGAATTTTGACAGGGCAAAGAACGGTATCAACACAAATCTCTGCGCCCTGCTCGGAATCAAGCATGTTGAACCGGTGGAGGATACATTTATTGTTGTGGGCGAGCTTGAGCACGAAACAAGCGCGGCGGATTTTGCCCGCTTTGTTTCAGAAAGACTCCGTGTGAGCGGGCTTCGGTTTACAAATTCAGCTAAGACTGTCAGGAAAGTGGCGGTAGGCGGCGGCGCGTGTGACGAATATCTGCCGCAGGCGATGCGTCTTGCGGATTGCTTTGTTACGGGCGAGGCTAAGTATCATATTCTGCTTGAGGCGGCGGAAGCAGGCTACTGCGTGATCAGCGCAGGCCATTATGAAACCGAATATGCCGCTTTTATGATGCTGAAGGATATGCTGTCGCATGAATTTCCGGAGGTAGAATTTATTTCTGCCGATCAGCAAAATCCGGTTTCGGCGGTGTTCTGATGGCGCTGGACGGTATTTTTCTTTATCATCTGAAAAATGAGGTTGCCCAATTTGCTGTGGGCGCCCGTATTGAAAAAATCCATCAGCCCTCAAAGGAAGAACTTCTGCTTTCCCTCCGTTCCCGTGAGGGTGCTAAAAAACTTGTGCTCTCATGCAGGGCAAACAGCGCGGGAATCTATTTTACTTCGTTCCCCGCTGAAAATCCGGCTAAGCCGCCCATGCTGTGCATGCTGTTCAGAAAGCACCTTACCGGAGCAAAGATACTTGCCGTAGAACAGAACGGCGTTGAGCGTATCGTAACGCTGCGGCTTCAGGCTTTGAACGAGCTTGGGGAGCTGGTTTATTTCTCCCTTGTTATTGAGATTATGGGCAGATACAGCAATGTCATATTGGTTGACGGCAGTTCGGTTATCGTTGACGCTCTGCACCGTGTTGATGAGGGCAAATCCCATGTCAGGGCGGTTCTGCCGGGAAGAAAATACACGCCGCCTCCGACGCAGGATAAACTGAATATTTTAACGGAAAGCGCGGAAACTTTAAGGTCTGCCGTTATGCGTTCGGGCAAAGAGCCTGCTGCCGCGTTTCAGGAAACCGTCATGGGCGTTTCGCCCATCGTGTGCAGGGAATATGAAAGCGGCGTGCCGGTTGAAAAAATCAAGGAATATGCGCTGAATCCTTCTCCGGTGGTTGTCCTGTCGGATAAGCCGATAGATTTTTGTTTTATGCCGATTACCCAGTACGGCGATGTTGCGCAGATCAAGCATTTTGATTCGTTCTGCGAAACACTGGATTATTTTTACCGCGAGCGTGTTTCGGCGGACAGGATCCGTCAGCGCTGCGGTGAGCTGCTTAAAGCGATTTCTATTCTTCAGGAAAGAGCGGTCCGAAAAGCCCTGAACCGCAAACATGAACTTGAGCGGTGCGCGGATAAGGATAAGTATAAAATGTACGGTGATCTGATCACTGCCAACCAGTATGCGCTGCAAAAAGGGCAGACGGTTTATGAGGTCACGAATTTCTATGATAACGATACGGTTTTAAGAATACCCGCCGACCCGGCGCTCGGACCGGTGCAGAACGCCCAGAAGTATTATAAAGAATACCGTAAAAAGCAGACGGCTGAGTCTGTTTTAACAGATTTTATAAACGCGGCGGTTGAGGAATCCAAATATCTGGATTCGGTTTCGGACGCTTTGTCGCGCGCTTCGTCGGAAGTGGATGTAGCCGCAATAAAAGAGGAGCTTGTGAATACCGGGTATCTGAAACGGCTGAATAAATCCAAAACGAATAAAAAAGGCGCGAAAGCGCTTTCGCCACTGCGTTTTGAGAGTACGGACGGTTATCAGATCCTTGTCGGCAAAAACAACATCATGAACGACAGGCTCACGCTTAAAACGGCTGCGGACGGCGATTTGTGGTTCCATGCAAAGGAGATTGCCGGTTCGCATGTAATCGTAAAAGCAAGCGGCACGGGCTTCAGCGATACGGTTATCCGGCAGGCGGCAATGCTTGCCGCCTATAACAGCAAGGCGCGGCTCTCGTCAAATGTGGCGGTCGATTACACATTTGTGAAGAATGTAAAGAAACCGAACGGCGCAAAGCCCGGAATGGTTATTTACGATAATTATAAGACGGAATATGTTACACCGAATCAAACAGAGCTTGAAAGGATAAAAGAAATTGTATAATGTAGCAGTTATTGTAGCAGCCGGAAACGGCACTCGCATGGGGATTGATAAAAGCAAGCTCCTGCTTGAGCTCGGCGGCAAAACGGTCATTGAAAGAACGGTAGAGGTTTTTGAGAATATGGCGGAAATAGATGAGATCATCGTCGTTTGCCGCGAATGTGATTTTGAAGCGTTTTCAAAACTCCTGCCGGGGGAAAATATATCGTTTGTTTTCGGCGGGGCAACACGCCAGCAAAGCGTGAAAAACGCGGTGGATACCATTGACGAATGTGATTATCTCATCATTCACGACGGCGCGCGCCCGCTTGTGCTTGAAGAAACCGTTGTCAGAACGCTGGATAAGGCGCAGACGGATAAAGCGGCAGCCGTAGGCGTGTATGTGAAGGATACCGTTAAGCTTGTGGATGATAATCTGAATATAGCCGGCACGCCGAACAGAAAATATCTTGTTTCGATTCAGACTCCGCAGATCTTTGATTTTGCGCTTTATAAAAAAGCGCTTGAGGCTGCCGAGGAAAAGGGCAGGGATTATACGGACGACTGCCAGCTTATTGAGAATATCGGCGCCAAGGTCAGCGTTGTAATAGGCGATTACGATAATATAAAAATAACGACGAAAAGCGATATTCCTCTTGCGGAGAGCTTTTTGAATGCGCGAACGGAGCATAATAATGAGTAATATCAGAATCGGGCACGGATACGATGTCCATCGCTTTGAAAAGGGCAGAAAATGTATTATAGGCGGAGTGGATATACCGAGTGAAATGGGTCTGCTCGGCCATTCGGACGCCGATGTGCTTTTGCACGCGATTGCGGATTCGCTCTTCGGCGCCGCGGCGCTCGGCGACATAGGCGCTCATTTTCCCGACAGCTCGCCGGAGTTTGAGGGCGCCGACAGCCTTGAGCTGCTGAAAAAAACGGTGAAAATATTGAGCGCCAAAGGCTACAGGGTTTCTAATATAGATTCTACTATCGTAGCGCAGGCGCCGAAAATGGCGCCGTATATTGAGGATATGCGCAAAAATATCGCCTCGGCATGTAATATCGATGTTGATTGTGTTTCGGTCAAAGCTACAACCGAGGAAAAGCTTGGATTTACCGGAAATATGCAGGGAATCAGCGCCCACGCGGTCTGTTTGATTGAAAAAATCTAATATTTTACACCACGCCCGGGCATAAAATATGCCCGGATTTTTTTGTTCAAATCAAATAATTGTTTGATTTATAATTATTTTTTGAAATATTTGTTAACACTATTGACAAATCGGAAAAAATTGCTACAATAGTATTTAGCACTCGGAGGTAAAGAGTGCTAAATACGATAAAAATATTTTCAGAGGTGAAGTTTTATGACTATTAAACCACTTGCAGATAAGGTTCTGCTTGCTCCTATGGAAGCGGAGGAAACAACTGCATCAGGTCTTTTCATTGCAGCTTCCGCGCAGGAAAAGCCTGAATTCATGAGCGTTGCCGCGGTCGGCCCCGGCACGGAAAAGTATCCTATGACTGTTGCCGTCGGCGATAAGGTTATTATTACCAAATACAGCGGCACAAATGTTAAGGTAGACGGCAAAGAATACACTATCGCGTCGGTAAAAGACATTCTTGCGGTAGTAGAGTAATCGGCTCAGGAGGGAATTATTATTATGGCAAAAGATATTATTTTCGGTGAAGATGCGCGCAAGGCGCTCCAAAACGGTATTGATAAGCTTGCTGATACCGTAAAGATTACACTCGGTCCTAAGGGCAGAAATGTAGTTCTTGATAAAAAATACGGTTCTCCGCTTATCACGAACGACGGCGTAACCATCGCCAAAGAGATTGAGCTTGACAATCCTTTTGAAAATATGGGCGCTCAGCTTGTAAAGGAAGTTTCTTCCAAAACAAACGACGATGCCGGCGACGGTACAACAACCGCAACTCTGCTTGCGCAGGCGCTTGTGCGCGAGGGCATGAAGAATGTCGCCGCGGGCGCGAACCCCATGGCGGTTAAAAACGGCATCAAAGCGGCTGTTGACACGGCTGTAGAGGCTGTTAAGGGCAATTCCCGCCAGGTTAAGGGTTCTGACGATATTGCAAGAGTAGCAACGGTTTCCGCGGCTGACCCGGAGATCGGCGCGCTTGTTGCGGACGCTATGGAAAAGGTTACGGCAGACGGCGTGATTACCGTTGAGGAATCCAAAACAGCGGAAACGGTCTGCGAGGTTGTTGAAGGCATGCAGTTTGACCGCGGCTATATCAGCCCCTATATGGTAACGGATACGGATAAAATGGAAGCCGTTATTGATGACGCGCTTATCCTGATTACAGATAAAAAGATTTCCACCGTCCAGGATATTCTTCCTCTCCTTGAGTCAGTGCTCAAGAGCGGTCAGAAGCTTGTGATTGTTGCCGAGGATGTTGAGGGCGAAGCGCTGCAAACCATCCTTCTCAACAAGCTGCGCGGTACCTTTACATGCGTTTGCGTAAAAGCCCCCGGCTTTGGCGACAGAAGAAAGGATATGCTTCAGGATATAGCTGTTCTTACCGGCGGTCAGGTCATCACCTCTGATCTCGGCATAGAGCTTAAGGATGCCACTATGGAAATGCTGGGCAAGGCTCGTCAGGTCAAGGTTACTAAGGAAAATACCATCATTGTTGACGGCGCGGGCGACAGTGATGAAATCAAGGCGCGCGTTCATCAGATCAGGCAGGCTATTGACGCTTCAACTTCTGATTTTGACCGCGAGAAGCTTCAGGAACGCCTTGCGAAAATGGCGGGCGGCGTAGCGGTTATCAAGGTAGGCGCCGCTACGGAAACAGAAATGAAAGAAAAGAAGCTCCGCATTGAAGACGCGCTTGCGGCTACAAAGGCTGCTGTTGAAGAGGGTATCGTTGCAGGCGGCGGCGTTGCGCTCATCAACGCTATTTCGGCAGTTGAAAAGCTTCTTGATACGGAAGATTCAGATTATAAAACGGGCGTTTGCATTGTGCTCAAAGCGCTTGAAGAGCCTGTTCGCCAGATTGCGGCTAACGCCGGTCTTGAGGGCTCTGTCATTCTTGATAAAATCAAAAATTCAGGTAAAATCGGCTACGGCTACAATTTCGCCACCAACGAGTATTGCGATATGATTGAAAGCGGTATCGTTGACCCCACAAAGGTCACTCGCTCCGCGATTCAGAACGCTTCCTCTGTTGCGGCTATGGTTCTTACCACGGAATCCCTTGTTACCGATATTAAGGATCCGAAGGAAGAGGCAGCTAACGCTGCGGCGATGTCTGCCGCGGCTCAGGGCGGAATGTATTAATACCGACCGGCTTAAAAACTCAAACTCCCCTGCACTTTCTTGCAGGGGAGTTTTTCTTTTCATTCAATATTATCCTGTCTGAATCCTTTGTTGAGAATTTCAGGTGTGTTGCCGAATACATAATATATATCCGTTTCATATTTTTATGTTAAGTGGTTGTGATAAAACAACGCGCTGAAGTATCAATTAATATTGAAAAGTTCACCGGAGAATATTATGAGATACGAAAAAAGGAAAACAGACTTTTCAACCATTACTGCATGCGGTCTTTGTTCTGGGTTCCCGTGTGACAATATTTCCAAACTCATTTATTGGAATCCGGATGTTATTGAACATATGAAAGCGTTAAGAGAGGATTACATAGAAAACTTATGAGCTATATTTCAGAAATGAGAAAGTATATTGGTCACGCACCTATGCTGTCAGCAGGCGCAACAATAGTTGTTTTGAAAGACAATAAAATCCTATTGAATTTAAGGTCTGATACAAATACTTGGGGGATACCCGGCGGCTCAATGGAACTGGGAGAAACTTTAGAAGAAACAGCCGCAAGAGAATTAAAGGAAGAAACGAATTTAGACGCAAAAGCATTTACCTTGCTGAATGTGTTTTCAGGTGAAGATTTTTATTTTAAATATCCTAATGAAGACGAACTTTATTCAGTTGTTGTGTTGTATTTGGCAAATGATATATCAGGCGATTTGAAAATTACAGATGGCGAGAGTTTCAAACTTGACTATTTTTCAAAGGACGAATTGCCAACTTTAGAAAGCAGAGCAAAATTAATATTAGACTGGCTTATTGAAAATGATTATTTAAAATAGTTAATAGAATGTATTTATGGCTAAAGTAATTGCAGTTTGTGGTAAGCTTTGCAGAGGGAAATCCTATGTTTAATGGATAAACTGTTGTCCGAATTTGAAAAACCAAGCAAAGGTGAAATAGATGTTTGGATTGTAAACAGTAACAAGCGGAGATAGATATGATTATTAGCAACACATATGAAAGTTTGTTAAAATCTGTAAACAAAATACATGATATCAAGTCAAAAAATGTTGCTTTGGAATTTACGGATTTTCTGTTAAAAAATGGAATGATGTTTGAAAAAGCCGGAGGATATTGGGATAAGCAGTCATATTGGTATGTAAAATATAAGAACGAATTTGTTTGTTATATATTAGTTAATGCAACAGGTGACGAAGAGAAATTCTATCCTTTTGCTGTATGGACAGATGACACCAATTCGGATTGGTATAGTAGCTGTAACTTAGAAAACAATATAGAAAATAATGCAATAAAGCATATAGATTATTGCGAAAACTGCGGCGCTTGTAAAGGAGGTACAGAGAAACAAATATTCGGAAAGAAATATTTTAATGTTTGCAGAACTACTTTTCGTTTTATCAATCTTGATGACGATGATATAAGATGTATATACGAACTGATTTTGTTGCGAAAAAAAGATATAGAGAGAATACAAAATGACATTAAATGAATATTTAAAAAATCCATGCGGTTTATCATCTGCCCTGAG
>CAYOPQ010000030.1:0-19772 GCA_964405895.1 uncultured Bacteroides sp.
TGCCGTCTTTTTTTGCGTCCTACAGCTTGTTTTCCTCTTGGTACTCTTTGGAATATTCAACATTTTCATCGCTTGGTATCGGTATACCCATTTCCGTTCTTTCGTCAGGCTGAACCGTGGGGTTGCTCATGTTTGCGCAGTATCTGTTTGTAATGCGCGCGGTGAGCCGGTATTTCTTTCGGTAAGAGCGGTGCGCAGACGAAACAGCTCTATTCTTTTTCGGCTGCTTCATTTGTTGAGAACCCTTCAACAAGCTGCTTTAGGTCGGCAAGGCTGTTTGCCTTGGCGCCGCTGTATATCAGCGCGCCCTGAACGCTTTTAGGCAGAGAATTGAAATATGCGCTCATTTCATCGGTCAAATTAAAAATATCCGGCATAAGATCATCCTTTCGTTTACGGCGGCACTATTATTATTTGTGAAATTCAACAAAGTATCAGCTGTAAAAAACGACAAATATTTCCAAATAACAAATATAAATGAAACTCAACTGCAAAAAAAGTTTTACAAATATCAGATTGTGTATGAAAAAATGTCAATACTTTTGACGAAATTTTGTGGAACATGTATAATTATTACAAAATAGTTACAAAACGCTTGTTGAAATTTCACATAGATTAAAAGATTACAAATATGTTACAATTTTTGCGTTAAACATATTGAGAGGGCATTGATGATTTGAAATGCCGTGTAAAGCGGGTATTATCCGCGTACGGAGGTCAACATGAAAGCATTTATAGGATCGCTCACAGTCATACTGTTGTCGCTGACAGTGCTGTTGGCGGTATTCCCCGCAACAGCGTCGGCACAGACAGAGGATTTTGAGCCGAGGCTTACCGCGCCGGACAGTTCAAACCCTTATTATAACAGTGAGCTGAATGTTTATTCGCAGTCGGGCTACGGTATGCCGAATTGTGTGGCATATGTTTACGGTCGAATCTATGAGATAACGGGCGAAGCGCCGCTCATTTCAAGCGGAAGCGCAAGCGACTGGTGGTACACAAACAAAAGCAAGGGCTATTACGAATACGGGCAGGAGCCGCAGATTGGCGCTATAGCCTGCTGGAGCAACCATGTGGCGGTTGTTGAAAAAATAGAAGGAAATACAATTACGATTTCCCAGTCGCATTGGGGCGGTAATTATTTTGATACAGATGTTGTGGTAAGCGGCGCTGACCGCTACGGTCAAACATTTTACGGTTATATTTATGCGTGCAGTGATTATTTTGAACAGCTTGAAGAAGAGCAGACGCAGGAGATCAAAACAAGCTTTGCCGAAAAGGCACAGGATATGAGCAGCACTTCCTTGTTGGAAAGCGTTAGCCCTCAATTTTCAAGCCTTGACCTTTATTGTAAGGAGGAAGAGGTGCTGATAAACAGCGTTATGCTGAAAAATTTGCTTGAATCTGTCTGACGGATTTTATGTATATATGTGCAGGTTTATGCGGCGGATAGTGCGCCTTTGGCGCACCGTCCGCCGTTTTTTGTTGCGTACATACAAAAAACACGCCTTATTCATAATTTGTTTTCAAAAAAAGTGTTGACAAATGTGCGAAATGGTTATAATATTAGTAATGTGATTAGCACTCAAAGAGGTAGAGTGCTAATTGATCAGAAGGACGGTGGAAAGGATGTTAGGCGAAAGGCAGGCGGCTATCTTAGCTCTTATCATAGATAGCTACATTAAAACCGGAGAGCCCATCGGTTCAAAGACCCTTGCCGAGCGTTTGCCTTATAAGATTTCCAGCGCAACCATCAGAAATGAAATGGCATATCTTTCAAATCTCGGCTTGCTCAGGCAGATGCACACAAGCGGCGGCAGGATTCCAAGCGAAAAATCCTTCCGGTATTATGTGGATAACTTAATGATACCGGTACCGGTATCAGATCATGATAAGCAGCAAATGCGTGAAATGCTGTCCGTCAACGCAGGGGATCCGGAAAGATTACTGCATGACGCGGCAGCGCTCCTTGCGGCGGAAACCAACTGCGCCGCCTTTTACAGCGTTATCAGGGACAGTTACGATTGCGTTCAGGGCGCGGAGCTTATACCCGCCGGGAATAATAAGGCGATGATTATCGTACTTTCCGTCGGCGGCAAGATCAGATCTTCAATCTGCAAATTGAGCTGCCCGGCAGATGATGCGTTCAGAAAGCTGTTTTACAGCGTTGTAGGCAGATTTTTTATAGGTACGCCGCTTAAAGATGTAAATCCCGCGTTGCTGCAAAACACGGTGCCCGCGCTCGGCGCAAGAGTGTTTGATATGCTCCCGGCTCTGACAAGCCTTTGCGCGCTGTGTTCGGAGGCGGCAAACGGCTCGCTTGAATTTGAGGGCGAAACAAATTTGCTTTCGCATAAGGAGCTCGGCAGCAATGTGTACAGGATACTTTCGTTCTTTGCTTCAAAAAATCAGGTCCGCTCGGCAATCGAACAATTTGCCGATTCGGGGCGCGATGCAGTGCTGTATATAGGAAGCGAAAATCCGCACCCGCTGCTGAAAAGTACGGTTACGCTGATTGCAAAATTCAATTATAACAACAGCCAAACAGCCGCTTTGGGAATGGTAGGCTCAACCAGAATAGATTATTCGTCCGTGCTCCCACGGGTTGAATATATAATGGAAACAGTTAGGAAATATCTGAAAGAGGGAGGCGCTTCATTTGAATAAGAAAGAAAAGGAAAACAAAAATAAGCCGCTGAAAGATGAAACACCGGCTAAAGATACCGCTGAAGAGGAAGCCGTTTCTAAGGATGCCGCTGAAGCGGAAACAAGCGCAGCGCCGGAGGAAACGGAAGAAAAGGCTTCCGATTCACAGGAAGATGCGCTCAGAAAGCAGCTTGATGCGGCGAATGACAGTTTTCTTAGGCTCAATGCGGAGTATTTAAATTATAAAAGGCGCAGCGAGCTTGAAAAGCAGGAAACCTATAACAATTCAAAGGCGGATACTATTAAAAAGCTTCTGCCGGTTATAGATGATTTGGAAAGGGCTTTGGCGAATGAAACCGAGGATTGCGAGGCTTTTAAAAAAGGCATTGAAATGACCTTCGCAAAGCTTACGGCGGCGCTTGAGGAGCTCAGAATACAGCCGTTCGGCGAGCCGGGGGATATATTTGACCCCAATCTTCACCATGCGGTACAGCATATTGAAGATGAAAATTATAAAACAGATGAAATCGTTGAAGTTTACCAAAAGGGGTATAAAATAGGCGATAAAATCGTCCGCCCCGCAATGGTAAAAACAGCGAATTAATTAGCAAATTATAGGAAGGAAGATATATTATGGCAAAAATCATTGGTATTGACTTAGGTACTACAAACAGCTGCGTCAGCGTTATAGAGGGCGGCGAGCCCGTTGTTATTCCTAACGCGGAGGGCGCAAGAACAACGCCGTCGGTCGTTGCTTTCAGCAAGGACGGCGAAAGAATGGTCGGCAATGTCGCAAAGCGCCAGGCCATCACAAATCCGGAAAGAACCATCAGCTCCATTAAAAGGCATATGGGCTCCGACTATAAAGTAAATATAGACGGCAAGGCATATACGCCGCAGGAGATTTCGGCAATCATTCTTCAGAAGCTCAAAACAGACGCCGAAAGCTATCTCGGCGAAAAGGTAACAGAAGCGGTAATCACCGTTCCCGCTTACTTTACGGACGCACAGCGCCAGGCAACCAAGGACGCAGGCAAAATCGCCGGCCTTGATGTAAAAAGAATAATAAATGAGCCCACAGCCGCGGCTCTTGCCTTCGGCATAGATAAAGAAGAAGATCAGAAAGTTATGGTCTACGACCTCGGCGGCGGCACATTCGATGTTTCTATCATTGAAATGGGAGACGGCGTTCAGGAGGTTCTTGCAACTGCCGGAAACAACCGCCTCGGCGGCGATGATTTTGATAAAAAGGTCATGGACTGGATTGTTTCCGAATTCAAAAAGACAAACGGAATAGACCTTTCTAACGATAAAATGGCTATGCAGCGCGTCAAAGAGGCTGCCGAAAAGGCAAAGATAGACCTTTCCGGCATGACCACCGCGCAGATTTCCCTGCCGTTCATAACGCAGGACGCAACAGGCCCCAAGCACCTTGAAATGACGCTCACAAGAGCGCAGTTCAATCAGATGACTGCGGATCTTGTTGAAAAGACCATGGGTCCCGTTCGCCAGGCTATGCAGGACAGCGGCCTTTCCATGAACGAGATAGATAAAGTCCTTTTGGTAGGCGGCTCAACCCGTATTCCCGCCGTTCAGGAGGCAATACAGAAATTCAGCGGCAAACAGCCCTTCAAGGGTATCAACCCGGATGAGTGCGTTGCCATGGGCGCGGCGCTTCAGGGCGGCGTTCTCGGCGGCGATGTCAAAGGCCTGCTTTTGCTGGATGTTACCCCGCTTTCACTCGGCATTGAAACCATGGGCGGCGTAAACACCGTTATTATCGAAAGAAATACAACCATACCAACTAAGAAATCTCAGATCTTTTCAACCGCCGCAGACAACCAGACCTCCGTTGAGGTCCATGTTCTTCAGGGTGAAAGGCAGTTCGCAAAGGACAACAAAACACTCGGTATGTTCCATCTGGACGGCATTTTGCCGGCACGCCGCGGCGTACCGCAGATCGAGGTAACCTTTGATATAGACGCAAACGGCATCGTTCATGTATCTGCAAAGGATCTCGGCACAGGTAAGGAACAGCATATCAGCATCACGGCGTCCTCCAACATGAGCAAGGAGGATATTGATAAGGCTGTAAGAGAGGCGGAGCAGTTCGCAGAGGAAGATAAGAAGAGGCGCGAGGCGGTTGACCTTAAAAACAACGCCGAGCAGCTTGCTTATCAAACCGAGCAGCTTATATCCGAAAACGGCGATAAATTCTCCGCAGATGATAAATCTGCTCTTGAATCAAAGTGCAGCACACTGCGCGAAGCACTTAAGGGCGATAATTTAGACGCAATCAAATCCGCGCAGGACGATCTCCAGAATAAGTTCTATGAGGTGTCCCAAAAGCTTTATCAGGCGGCTCAGGGCGCGCAGCAGGGAACGGATCCCGGCGCGGCGCAGCAGGGCACAGACGACGGATATACAGATGCCGATTATACAGAGGTAGACGACAATTAATTTTTAAATTAAAGGTTTCTTCTCCAAAGCAAGGTGACGGAATAAGAAAGTTCCGTCACCTTGAATACGGTTAAGGGAGGAAAATATGGCAGAAAATAAACGCGATTATTATGAAGTCCTGGGCGTTTCAAAGGGCGCGTCTGAGGACGAGATAAAAAAAGCATACAGAAAAACAGCAAAAAAATACCACCCCGATCTTCACCCGAACGATAAAGAGGCTGAGGAAAAATTCAAAGAGTGCAATGAGGCGTACGAAGTCCTTTCGGATCCGAATAAAAAAGCCCGTTACGACCAGTTCGGCTTTGCCGGAGTTGACCCCAACTACGGTGCCGGCAGCGGCGCGGGCGGCGGCTTCGGGTTTGACGGAGATATTGACCTCGGCGATATATTTTCTTCCTTTTTCGGCGGCGGCTTCGGCGGCTTCGGCGGCTCAAATCCGAACGCGCCCAGAAAGGGCAGGGATATTCAGGTAAGCGTCACCCTGTCCTTTGAAGAAGCGGCAAAGGGCTGCAAAAAAGAGATAGAGGTTCCGCGTGTTGAGGATTGCAGCGAATGCGGGGGAACCGGCGCCGAAAAGGGCACAAGCGCCAAAACCTGCTCAAACTGCGGCGGCAAAGGCTATATAAATGTTCAAAACAGAATGGGCTTTACGGTCGTTACGCAGCAGCGCACTTGCAATGTGTGCGGCGGCCGTGGTAAAATAATAGAAAAGCCATGCCATAAATGCGCCGGCAAGGGCAAGGTAAGGCTGAAGAAAAAGCTGTCCGTCGATATACCGGCAGGTATTGACGAGTCCAGGATCATCAATCTCCGAGGCATGGGCGACAGCGGCATAAACGGCGGCCCCGCGGGCGATCTTAAGGTTATTGTTAAAATCAAACCGCACAAATATTTCAAGCGCGACGGCTATGATATTTGGTATGAAAAGCATGTTTCCATGGTTGAAGCGGCTTTGGGCGCCGAGCTTCAGGTACCTACGCTTGACGGCAATGTGAAATATAGTATGCCGGCAGGCACCCAGCCCGGTGATGTTTTCAAGCTGAAGGGCAAGGGTGTGCAAAGGCTGAATTCCGTAAGCAGGGGAGACCAGCTTGTAAGAATTGTGGTCGATATTCCCAAAGGGCTGACCGCCCAGCAAAAGGAGCTTTTAATGCAGTTCGATAAATCCTATGTTCCACCCAAAAATCAGGGCGGAAAAGAAGGATTTTTTGATAAATTCAAGAAAAAGTAAAGTAGGCAGGTTTTTTGGTTGCTTGCCCGTGTTTTGCCGCAGGCTGCTTGAAGGGCGGTTGACCGAATGTGCCGGAGAGGGTTTTTATGGAAAACAGTAAAGTCAAAATTGCCGTTGCAGGAACAGGCTATGTAGGCCTTTCAAATGCGGTGCTGCTCGCTCAGCATAACAAGGTTTTTGCCGTTGATATCGTTGAGGAAAAGGTGAAGCTCATAAACGAAAGGAAATCGCCTATCGCGGATAAGGAGATTTCCGAATATCTTGCCGAAAAAGAACTTGATCTCACAGCTACTACAAACGGCAAAGCCACGTATTCGCAGGCGGATTTTGTTGTAGTTTCCACGCCTACCGATTACGACGAGCAAAAAAATTATTTCAACACCTCATCTGTAGAAACGGTTATTGAGCTTGTGCTGAGCGTGAATAACAACGCGGTAATCGTTATTAAATCAACCGTGCCCGTAGGCTACACGCAAGCCCTTGCACGCAAATATCCCGGCGCTGATATTATTTTCAGTCCGGAATTCCTGCGCGAGGGCAGGGCGCTTTATGACAATCTTTACCCCAGCAGAATCATTGTGGGCTTTGACAAGGAAAATAAAAGGCTTGAAAAGGCGGCGCATACCTTTGCCGCGCTGCTTCAGCAGGGCGCTCTGAAAAAGGATATTCCGGTGCTTTTCACAAAGCCTACGGAGGCGGAGGCGGTAAAGCTCTTTGCCAACACCTATCTTGCGCTTCGCGTAAGCTATTTTAACGAGCTTGACACTTATGCGGAAATGCACGGCCTTGACACAAAAGAGATCATAGAGGGCATAGGCCTTGATCCAAGGATCGGAACGCATTACAACAACCCTTCTTTTGGGTACGGCGGCTACTGCCTGCCTAAGGACACCAAGCAGCTCCTTGCAAATTACGCGGATATTCCGGAGGATCTTATACGCGCGATCGTTGATTCCAATCAAACAAGAATGGCATTTATAGCTTCACGCGTGCTTGAAAAAGCCGGCCACAGCGCGGAAAATATCGCCACGGTGGGCGTTTACAGGCTTACCATGAAATCCAATTCGGATAATTTCCGCCAGAGCTCCATTCAGGGCGTTGTCAAACGCATAAAGGGCGAGGGCGCGAATGTCATTATATACGAGCCCACGCTTGAAGACGGCAGTATGTTCTTCGGCAATAAGGTAATGAATGATCTTGACGAGTTTAAAAGGCAGAGCAGCGTTATCCTTGCAAACAGAATGAGCGCGGAGCTTGAGGACGCTGCCGATAAGGTCTATACAAGGGATATCTACAACAGGGATTGATTTAAAAATTAAAAATTTCAGCAACGCGCAGCGCCGTTTAGCTTTTTTTAGGCTAAACGGCGCTTTTTCGTTTCGCGAGCCCGCGCGGCAAAATCCTTTTGATTTTGCGGTGTATGCCGCATAATCAGCTCCTTTTCACCGGAAACAGCAAAATTCGCCCGATTGCTGAAAGGCAAAAGAAAAAGCCGGAAATGTACTTCCGGCTTGATATAAATATGAATCAGTCTTTTTTATCCTTCTTATCCGCTTTTTTTCCGTTTCTGAAGATGAGACCGAAAATGGTGCGCACCAACGGACCTATGTAGAAAATTTGGCTGAAGAACGCCATCGGGAAATTGAATACCCAGGTTTGCAGCCAAACGGAAACAACCTCTGATCCGGCGTCTTTGAACAGCAGTGTGGCAACCAGGCTCATAAGCGGGCACATCAGGCACACAATTATTGAAGAAAGCGCAATCACAAAAAGCTTGGGGTTATCCTTTTCCGGATTCACAAAGCGAAGCGCCAGCTTATGCGCGATGCGCTCTACTACGACAAATTCAAGCACAAACGCAATCGGCCACATATAAATCAGTTCATGAAACGCGGCAAGGAACACGCTGTTGCTCATACCGCCCGTGCTCAGGGAAATATTGTAGCAGATCATGGCGTAGACCATTACGAAGGACATAAGCAGTGTGTAAATCACATTTTGAAATTTTGTTTTTGGCATTTTTTTTAACTCCTTTCTTACGGAAGGAACCCTGTGTTGTTCACCCAGTGCCAACCCCAAAATACAGCTGTTATGTTTCCAATTCTACCAGTGTTTTCCGCTATAACGGGCGTTATTATAACAGAGCGGGCGCAAAAAATCAAGATTATATTTGCAAAAAATCTGCAGTAAAAAGGCTGAAAAGGCAGAAAAAGGAGGGGAATCCCGGCTTTTTCGGCAGTTTTTCTTGTATTTCAAGCCGCTTGTTTGGGCGGCTTCCGTTCAGCCTGCCCGCGGAGTCTGCTGCCCGCCGAAAATAATTTTTTAAAGTTTGATTTTTTATGTTGACAAATGCGGAAATATATGGTATTGTTGAATTGGTTAGTCAAGGCTAACTAATTTTTTAAGCATTGAGTTAGGATAGGCTAACCAAATTGCCGCTCTACGTGCGGCGGTCAATGCGCAGGGCGCCGGGATTGCTCCTTCAGAACTTTTTTGTACCCGAAATGCAAAATTACACTCTCCCTCAATTTTTGCCTTTTGAAAATTGCCGGCGCCCTTTATAAAGGGTGATATGATGATAGAAAAATATCTTATAGAGCACTGCTCCCCGACGCTTGCGTCGCTTAAAACGGCAAATCTGTTCTCGGTTCCGCTGGAGCGTGAAGAGAACGCCGATGTTCAAATCGGAGAATGGAGCCGAACGCTTGCGCCCAAGGGGATAGAGCTTATGGTTATCCGGCGCAGCGAGACGGCGGCGCTTGTTTATGTTTTCAGGCGCAGTATGCTTAAAAGAGAGCTTGAAAAGCCCGGCGTTGCCGAATTCCTTCGCGAATACGGTTATTCGTGCACGGATACATATGCGGCTCTTGAAAGGCTTTCCGACAGGCTGAGCTGCCGCGCGGATTTTCCGCATGAAATAGGTATTTTTTTGGGCTATCCTTTAAGCGATGTCAAGAGCTTTATAAAATACGGCGGCAGAAACTGCAAATGTTCCGGTTGCTGGCAGGCGTACGGCAATGTTGAAGATGCGGTGAAAACCTTCAGGCGCTTTGAGAAGTGCCGCACCGTATATAAAAGGCAGTGGCTTGGCGGCAAATCCGTTTTGCAGCTTACTGTTGCCGCTTAGAAACAGGTTAAAAAATATTATTTTGAAAGGATTTGTTATGATGAGCAAAATTGCTGTTGTTTATTGGAGCGCCACGGGCAATACGGAGCTTATGGCGCAAAGTGTTTTGAAAGGCGCGTTGTCGGCGGACGCGCAGGCGGATATTTTTACCGCCGGGGAATTTTCGCCCCAAATGGCAGAGGAATATGATTCGGTTGCTTTCGGCTGCCCCGCTATGGGCGCGGAGGAGCTTGAGCCCTCTGAATTTCAGCCGATGTTTGAGGACTGCGCCGCGCTGCTTTCCGGCAAAAAGGTTGCCCTGTTCGGCTCCTACGGCTGGGGAGACGGCGAATGGATGCGCCAGTGGGAGGAAAGCTGCGCGCAGTACGGTATTTCACTTGCCGCGCAGAGCGTTATGTGCTGCGGCGCGCCCGATGAAACGGGCGAAGCCGAATGCGAGGCGCTCGGCAGGGCGCTCGCCTGAGCCAACGGGAAAAGAGGCGACAGGTATGGTTAAAACAACGGTTAAAATAGACGGTATGATGTGCGGTATGTGCGAGGCGCATATAAACGATTGCATCAGAAACAACTTTAAGGTAAAAAAGGTTTCTTCCTCCCATTCAAAAAAGCAGTGCGTCATTCTGTCGGAAGCCGCGCTGGATTGGGATTCCCTTAAAGACGCCATAAACAAAACCGGGTATACATTTGTTTCCTTAAGTGAGGAGCCTTATGAGAAAAAAGGCTTGTTTTCCTCGTTAAAAAAATGAACTGAATACGCAAAGCTCCGCTGCACGGCTGCCCCATGTATCGGAGCTTTTTTATTTGTACGGTGCCCCGCCGATATTTAAAGCAGGTTTTATAATACAGCGAAAATCAACGGAAGGCTTTCCGCTTTGCATAGTCCGCGCTTTTTTCGGCAAACTGCGGGATATATAGCCGCCGCTTTATTAAATTGACATAACAGCGGCGATTTGATAGAATAGAAGCAGAATAAACAGCGGGGGAGGCGTCTTGAACTTGCAGGATGGTAGAGAAGGACACAGAAACCGTATAAAGGAAAAATACCTTGAAAACAGCGCGAATCTTGTTTATGATTACGAGGTGCTTGAACTGCTCCTTACATATGCCATCCCCAGGCGTGATGTCAAGCCCGTTGCCAAGGCTCTGCTGGAGCGCTTCGGCTCCATCAAAAATGTGCTGGAGGCCGACAAAAGACAGCTTTGCACCGTAAAGGGCATCGGTCCTAACGCGGCAATACTCATAACGCTGGTAAAGGATATCCAAATAAGAAGCGAAAAATGCAGAAACAGCAATGTAAAATGTCTTAATGATTATTCGGCGGCTGCCGCGTACTTCAAAAACGCGCTTGCCTGCGAGCAAAAGGAAGTGCTTATGCTCGTCAGCCTGGATAATGCAAACCGAATCATCTCAAGCCATATTTTAGCAAAGGGAGATATAAACCATATAGATGTGAATCCAAGAGAGATTATGGAAACCGTTTTGCTGGATAATGCAAGCCGGGTGATCATAGCCCATAATCATCCCTCGGGTTCGCCTGAGCCGTCTGCCAGAGATATTGATTTTACGCTGAACCTCAGAAATATTCTGTCTTCCATAAATGTCCGGCTCTCAGACCATATTATCGTCAGCAGCGAGCAGACCTTATCCATGTGCGCACAGCCGAGGTATTCGCGCTACTTTGCAAAAGAATCGGGCGCCGTTTATAGGTGATGATCATATGAACAGTAATTCCAAAGCAATAAAATACAACAAACTCAGCAAGGAACTTCAGGAGCGTATAAAGCAGGACAGGGAATCCGGCTTCGTCAATCCCTTCCGCTGCGATGATTCCGCGGCCGTTCGGCGGGATAATACAAGGGATAAAGCCAATCTTTGGCGCCCCGCCTATGTCCGTGATACGGAAAAGATTATTCATTTGCCCTATTATAACAGGTACGCGGATAAGACGCAGGTGTTTTCTTTTTATAATAACGATGATATCACGCGCCGCGCCCTGCATGTGCAGCTTGTTTCAAGGATAGCAAGGAATATAGGCTCCGTATTGGGGCTGAACCTTGAGCTGATAGAGGCCATAGCGCTCGGCCATGATATAGGGCACACGCCGTTCGGCCACGCGGGAGAGCGCATGCTGAGCAGATTGCTGCACAAGGAAACGGGCAGATATTTTAACCATAATGTGCAGAGCGTTCGGGTTTTAGACCATCTTTTTTGCAGAAATATCAGCCTTCAGACCCTGGACGGTATCCTGTGCCACAACGGCGAATTTGAGCAGCAGGAATACAGGCCGCAGTACGGTAAAGGCTTTGAAGACTTTGATAAAAGCGTGGAGGCGTGCTATACGGGCGGCAAAGCCGAAATAGAAAAGCTTGTTCCCAATACGCTTGAGGGCTGTGTTGTGCGGATATGCGATATGATCGCGTACCTCGGCAAAGACAGGCAGGACGCTTATATCGCAAAGATTATTCCGCCCGATTACAGGTTTTCCACAGAGCTTATCGGCGACCAAAACGCCAAAATTATAAATAATCTTTCGGTTGATATTATTGAAAACAGCTACGGCAAGAATTATATCCTTTTAAGCAAAGAGGCTTATGAGAGCCTGAAGCTTATGAAGGAGGAGAATAATACGGTTATTTACCAAAATAAAAAGGTGAACGACCAGTATAACGAAATCATAATGCCCATGTTTGAGGAGCTGTATTATAAGCTTCTTTCGGATGTTTCCAAGAAGGACGAAAGCTCTCTCATTTACCGCCATCATATACGCTTTATAAATGAAACAAGAAAATATTACGGCGGCGGAGATTATTTTAGCGAAGAGCCGAACCGCATTGTTGCGGATTATATCGCGAGTATGACGGACGATTATTTTATTGCCCTGCATAAAAGGCTGTTCCCAAACAGCAAATACAAGATAGCCTATAAGCCCTATTTCAGTGAAGAAAGCAAATAGAGCCGTTTGATACGCGGCGTTTACGCCTTTTCTTCACGGCAAATCATAAAATATAAATCAATGCGCCGCTTTTTATTACTGAGAGCGGCGCCTTTTTATACGCTGTTTTAAAGCGCGTTATATGGAAAATGTTATTCTTTATGATAAATAACTTTTAATCTTGCCATTAATTTATTGAATAATCCTATTTGGAATGATATAATAAATAAAAAGCATGAAACAGGCTGATTTTACGGAGGTTTGTGTGAAAGCGGAAGAGAAAAGAACTCCCGTTGACAACGATAATATCATTATCGGAAGAAACGCCGTGCAGGAGCTTCTGAACAGCGGCAGGGATATAGAGCATATTTATGTTTCCTCGGGTGAAAAAGAGGGAAGCATCATCAGAATAATAGCCATGGCTAAAAGCCGAGGCGTCGTCATAAAAGAGGTAAACAGAAAAAAGCTTGATTTTATGTGCGCGGGCGCAAATCATCAGGGCGTTGCGGCGTCCGTTCCCGCTCACGAATATTCAACCGTGGAGGACATTCTTGACGCCGCCGCGCAAAAGCAGGAAAGCCCTTTTATCATAATCTGCGATGAGATAGAGGACAGCAGAAATCTCGGCGCAATCATCCGTTCTGCCGAAGCGTGCGGGGTGCACGGCATCATCCTTCCGAAACGCAGAAGCGCGGGGCTGAATTTCGCCGTTGCAAAAACCTCCTGCGGGGCGCTGGAATATGTTAAAGTTGCCCGTGTTCCGAATATCGCGTCGGTCATAGACCGCCTGAAAAAGCAAAATATCTGGGTATATGCCGCGGATATGGACGGGCAGGCATGGTGCAAAACAGATTTTTCCGGCGGCGTTGCGCTGGTTGTGGGCAGCGAAGGGCACGGCGTCAGCCGCCTTGTTAAAGAAAAATGCGATGTTACGGTTTCCCTGCCTATGCGCGGGCGTGTGAACAGCCTGAACGCGTCCGTTGCGGCATCGGTTATAATGTATGAAGTGGTAAAGCAAAGACTTGGCGTTTGAACTGAAAGCAAAGTGATGAAATGAGTCAGAATAACAGCAATAATATGTCAATTGAAGATATCCTGCGTGAGGCGCAGGAGGTGCTCAGCAGTATCGGAGCTGCAAAGGATGAGCCTGCGGAAGAGGATGTAAAAACCTATGTGCCGCAAAAGAAAAAGCTTGGCGGAGACGAGTACGCCGGCGTTTATTCGGAAAGCGGCGGAGCGCATGAGAGCGGTGTAAAGGAATTTGAAATAAAAACCGTCTCCGCTCAGGAGGAAAAACAGCCTGCGCCTGTTCGGCAGACCGCTCCCGCTCCGGATAAAACAAGGGTCATTCCCGATATCCGCGTCGGTGCGGCAAGCGGTAAAACGATGCGTGTTCCGCAGAACAGCACGGGTAAACAGACCTTTTTCAAAAAAAATTCCGATGATGAGGAATACGGCTCCACACCGCCGCAGATCATTGAAAAAGCGGCAACCATCAAAAGCAAATCCCGATTTGACCACACCTCGGATCTTCAGGAGATACCGACCATCCTTGCCGTGGACGAGCTGGACCGGACGCGCCGTGTGGTTTTGTCCGATCAGTCCTCCGGCGCCGAGAGCAGTACGGATGAATATGACAATTCGTATCAGATCCGGCTCAACGGCTTTGATGACGAGATGGACGAGGTGCCGGATATAGACGAGGAGCTTGCCGAAGAGCAGCTCCGCCGCCGCAGAGAAGAAAAGGTAAATAAATTCCGCGTTTTTATGCCGGAGGAAGTGTCGGCGGACGAGAAAAGCGAGTCTGAAAAGCTGGCGCGCGGCGATTACAAAGACAGAAGCGAGCGCACAAATGCGCTTGAGCAGCTTTTCAAAAAGAAAACAGCCGTGCATTTTCAGATGTTTTTTACCTTTGTTTTCGGTGCGCTGCTGCTTGCGGGGGAAGTGCTGAACGGCACAGAATATATGCCGTCGTTTTTAAATAATGACGCCGCCTACTGTATTGCCGTTTGCGCAGTCTATGCGGCAGCGCTCATTACAAATATAAAAATTCTTGCGCACGGCATGAATGTAAAAAAAGGCATCAATTTTGATTTCCCGTTAACAGTTACTTGCCTTGTTGTGCTTGCCCACTGTATAACGGCAGCCGCCGGTGTGGATCTGTTATCGTCGGGCGGTTCACTTTTTCCCTGCGCGGCGGTATTCGGGTTGTATATGAGCGCCTGGGGCAGGGTGAAAAAGCTTTCCGCAATCATCCATAATTTTGAATCTTTGACTTCAAACGGTGAGAAATATACGGTCGAGGAAATCGTAAACGAGATAGACGCGCAGATTATTTCCAAAAATATGCTGGAAGGACCGCCGTATTTAAAATACAGCGTAAAAACAGATTTCCCCACCAGCTTTTTTGAAATTTCTTTTGCAAATGAGCCTGCGGATAAGGTGGCAAAGATCCTGTTTCCCGTTATATTCAGCTTTAACGCCGTGCTTTTTGTGATTTACGGTATCATGTATTCCGATTGGCTGGCGGCGTTTTCCGCGGCTGCGGCGGGTCTCGCGATATCGTGCCCGTGCGTTACGCTCATGGCAATGAACGCCGCGCTTTGCGACGCATCCAAAAAGCTTAATAAACGCGACTCTATGATCTGCGGCTACGAGGGCGCGCATTATATACACAATTCAAACGCCGTAGTCATGGAGGCGTCGGAACTTTTCGGCCCACATTCATGCGCGTTTCACGGCTATAAAACCTTCAACGGCGCGAAGATAGACGACGCCCTGCTTGAAACCGCCGCCGTAATCATCCAAACAAACAGCCCGCTTGCCGCGGTGTTTGATTCGGTCATAGTCGGCAGAAATTCAATATTGCCCACGGCGCAGGGCATTACTTATGAGGATAAAATGGGCACCTCCGCGTGGATATACCAAAGAAAGGTGCTTGTGGGCAACAGGGATTTGCTTATACGCCACGGCGTATTGGTGCCTAAAATTGAGTATGAAAAAAAGTATACCCGTAAAGGCAGAAAAGCGCTTTATCTTGCGGTGGCAGGCAAGGTGGCTGCTATGTTTATCGTAAGCTATTCGGCAGATCCGGAACTGAAAAAGCACCTTAAACGCCTTGAAAAAAGCGGAATGACGGTTATATTGAGAAGCTGTGACCCTTATATCAATGAGGAGAGCATAACCAAAATGTTTGACCTGCCGGAGGGCTTTATAAGAGTAATGACGGCGTCAAACGGCAGAAGCTTTGAAAAATACAGCGGCGCTGTTGCCGAAAAAAGCCCCGCCTATGCAATACATAACGGCACAACGCGCGCTTTTATTTCCACCATGCTCGGCGCGGATAAGATCGTTGTAACGGAAAAAATCATATCCACCCTTGTGTCCTTCGGCTGTGCGATAGGCTTCGGCGTATCCGTATTGCTCGCTTTTTCAAACGGCTTGAGCCAGCTGAGCGATATGAATATTCTGATATTCCAGCTGTTTTGGACTGTATTTATATTTTTAATTACTAAATTACGGAAAATCGGTATATAATATTCTTAAATGAATTATGTTTGAATTTGCATTTGCAAATCAGCCGCTTTATTGCGCCTTGAAGCGGGCCTGCGGCATTGCCGCGGCAATACGGCGCTGAACGGGCAGGTAATTTTGAAAGCAAAACAGAACCCGCGCCTGCCCTTATTATTACAGCGGGCGGAAAGGAAAGGATTTTATGAAAAAACTTGACGGCACAAAGACCCAGGCGAATTTGATGGCTGCATTTGCCGGCGAGAGCCAGGCGCACACCAAGTATCAGTATTATGCTTCCAAGGCGAAAAAGGACGGCTTTGTTCAGATTGCAAATCTGTTTACCGAAACCTCCAACAACGAAAAGGAGCATGCCAAAATCTGGTTCAAACTGCTTCATGACGGCGGTATTCCGGATACGGCTTCTAACCTGAAGGACGCCGCGGCGGGCGAGAATTATGAGTGGACGGATATGTATGCCACCTTTGCGAAAGAGGCAAGGGAAGAGGGCTTTGACGAGATTGCCTTCCTTTTTGAAAAAGTGGGCGAGATTGAAAAGGAGCACGAGCAAAGGTATCTGAAGCTGCTTGAAAATGTTGAGGGCGGCCTTGTGTTCAGCCGCGATGAGGATAAGATTTGGAAATGCAGCAACTGCGGACATATCGTTATAGGCAAGGAAGCGCCTGAAATATGCCCGGTTTGCGCGCACCCCAGGGCTTATTTTGAAATCAAAGCAGAAAATTATTGATTTATAGATTTATATGCCATATGTACCCGGCGCTTTCCGCCGGGTATTTTTAAGCAGGAGAGGAAGCCCCGTGTTTTATCAGTTTCAGGATGAGGTTACAACTGTAAATATAGAGGATATAGACAGCCATTATGTTACCGCGGGTTATGTAACGGCGGGGGAATTTAAAAAAATATATGATAAATTCGGCTTTTCGGCTTCAACAGTCCAAAGCATAGGCTCAGAGGATCTTTATTTCCACTCCCGTTTCGGTGTGGAAGTATATGACGATTACTGCTTTACGAAAATGAATGTGGCGAACGCGCTTGATCTCGGCGCACAGCGTGATATAGCAGCGGTCTATATCAAAAAAAATCTGCTTATCGTTGTTGATGTAAGGGACAAGGATTGCTCCACCAGAGATAAATTCCTTGCCTGCCTTAATAAATTTTCACCGATAAACATAACGCTTGAAAAGCTTATCTATGCTTTTCTGGAAAGCCTGATTGCGGACGACGGCAAAGCCGTAGAGGATAAGGGATACGAGATCACAAGACTTGAGGAGCTTGTGCTCAACGGCAGGGCAGGGGATGATTTTAACCTTGAATTGCTGCAAATGAAGAAAAAGCTGCTTTCCATGCGGAATTATTATGAGCAGCTTATTGATATAGGCGAGGCGCTTGAGGATAACGAGAATGAGATTTTTGATGAAAAATATATTCGCTATATATCAAATTTTACGAAAAAAACGGAACGCCTGCTTGAGGATGTGGAGCTTCTGCGGGGCAGCGTCGTACATCTTCAGGACGCGTACAGGTCGTTTATAGATCTTAAAACAAATCACACGATACAGATATTCACGGTGGTCACAACCATCTTTTTCCCGCTTACGCTGATTGTGGGCTGGTACGGAATGAATTTTACCTCCATGCCGGAGCTCACATGGAAATACGGCTATCTGTTCGTTTGTGTGCTTTCCGTAACGGTTGTTTCGGTTTTGGCGATTATCGGAAAAAAGAAAAAGTGGATAGGTTGATATGGATATTATTGAAATACTTGCAAGTGAATTTACAATCAAAAAGCATTATATAGAAAATACCGTCGCTCTGCTGGATGAGGGAAATACCATACCGTTTATCGCGCGGTACAGAAAAGAAGCCACCGGCTCCATTGACGATCAGCTGCTGAGAAGCATTGCGGACAGGCTTGATTATCTCCGCTCGCTTTCGGAGCAAAAGGAAAAGGTGATCTCTTCCATAACGGAGCAGGGGGCAATGACGCAGGAACTTGCGGCGGCAATTGATGCGGCGGCAACCCTCACGGAGCTGGAGGATATATACCGCCCATACAGGCCTAAAAGGAAAACAAGGGCATCCGTCGCGAAAGCGCGCGGGCTTGAGCCGCTTGCGCAGGCGATACTTCGGCAAGACGGCGGCTTTGACCCCGCGGCAGAGGCAGCGGATTATATCAATGATGAAGTGCCCTCCGTTCAGGACGCTCTGAACGGCGCAAAGGATATTATTGCGGAGATCATCTCCGATGACGCCGATGTCCGCCGCCAGCTCAGATATATGGTGCGCACGCACGCTGCGGTGACCGCGAAAGCCGCGGCGGAGGAGCTCGGCGTATATGAGAATTACGCGGATTATGCGGAGCCCGTGTCAAAAATAGCCAACCACAGGATCCTTGCAATCAACCGCGCGGAAAAGGAAAATGTACTTAAAGTAAGTATAGAGCTGGATAAGGCAATCGGCATGAGCGTGCTTACGGGGCTTTATGTCAGCGGGGCAAACGCGTCCTCCGCGCTTGTCTGCGAGGCGGCGGAGGATTCCTATTCCCGCCTTGTTTATCCCGCCGTTGAAAGAGAAATCAGAAATGATTTAACGCAGAGGGCGGATCAGGACTCCATAAAGGTCTTTGCGCAAAATACGGCGCAGCTTCTCATGCAGCCGCCCGTGCGCGGCAAGGTGACGGTCGGGCTCGACCCCGGCTACAGAACGGGCTGCAAGGTCGCCGTTGTGGACGAAACGGGAAAGGTGCTGGACACGGCAGTCATATACTGCGCGCCGCCGCACAGCAAAACAGACGAGGCGAAGCGGATCCTCAAAGGACTTGTAAGCAAATACGGCGTAAAAATGTTCGCTATAGGCAACGGCACCGCAACGCATGAAACGGAAACCTTTGCGGCTGAGGTTATAAAGGAGCTGGATTGCGGCATCACTTATATGGTTGTCAGCGAGGCGGGCGCGTCCGTCTATTCCGCCTCAAAGCTTGCCGCCGGCGAGTTCCCGCAGTACGATGTTTCCCTGCGCTCCGCAATTTCAATCGCGCGCAGGCTTCAGGACCCGCTGGCGGAGCTTGTTAAAATAGACCCGAAATCCATAGGGGTGGGTCAGTACCAGCACGATATGCCGCAGAAGGAGCTCAGCCATGCGCTGGATGCAGTGGTGGAGGACTGCGTAAATTCCGTCGGTGTTGACCTGAATACAGCGTCCTCCGCGCTTTTGCGGCGTGTTTCCGGCATAACTGCATCCGTGGCGGAAAACATTGTGAAATACAGGGAGGAGAACGGCGCCTTCACCTCAAGAAAACAGCTTATGAAAGTGCCCAAATTAGGGCCGAAAGCATTTGAGCAGTGCGCGGGCTTTTTGAGAATACCCGGCGCTGAAAATGTGCTTGATAACACGGCGGTGCACCCTGAATCCTATGAAACGGCGGAAAAGCTGCTTGCCCTTTGCGGGGCGGCGGAAACGGATTCCGATGCCGGCAGAACGGCTGCCGTAACAAAAACCGTAAAACAGCTCGGCATTGCCGCAATCGCGGCGGAACTCGGCACGGGCGTTCCTACGCTTTCGGATATCATCACGGAGATTTGCAAGCCCGGCCGCGACCCGCGCGACGAGCTTCCGGCGCCCATGCTCAGAACGGATATCATGAGCATTGAGGACTTAAAGCCGGGCATGGAGCTCAAGGGCACGGTGCGCAATGTTATTGATTTCGGGGCGTTCGTTGATATAGGCGTTCATCAGGACGGGCTTGTACATATCTCGCAGATTTCAAACAGATATATAAAGCATCCGTCCGAGGTGCTTAAAGTGGGTCAAATCGTAACCGTTTGGGTGCTCGGCACCGAGCCCGG
>CAYOPQ010000031.1:0-19654 GCA_964405895.1 uncultured Bacteroides sp.
GGGATTTTCCTATACATTATATATCAGCCGTTCAGTATGGCAAAGTTTTCCTTGTTGCACTTATACAGGTTTTTGAACACCTTGAAATTCCTGTCATAAACGGCTTTTGTTTTACTGCTGGGGTGGTAAACATGCTTTGCCGGTATAAGCGATTTAACATGCTTTATATCCGGTATGAGCCCAAGACCCACCGCTATACACGCCGCCGCGCCTACTGCGCCAACATTCTGCGGGCTGTCCACAACCTCTATATCCCTTTGCAGAATATCGGAAAGGATCTGGCAGGTTACGCCGCCAAGGGCGCCGCCGCCGCAAAAGCGTACCGGGTTTGATATGCTTACCTCTTTTTTGATGTCCTGCCTTTCAAGCATCCATCTCATATGGAAGCAAATGCCCTCCACAACGGCTCTTATCATCTCCGTCTTTCCGGTTTCTATCTTGATGTTAAAGAACATTCCGGCGGCGTTCGGGTCCTCAAACGGGCACCTGTTGCCGTGCAGCCACGGCGTAAAGATCGTGCCGTTGGAGCCTGCCGGTATCTGGTCTATAACCTCCTCCATATAATCATAAAGATTTATTTTAAGCGCTTCCACGGAATCGGAAATGTTTTTATCCTGCAGATAAACGCCTATATCGTCAAGCGCAAGGTGGTCCTTTACCCATTCAACGCATTTGTTGGAGGTTTCAAGCTCGCCGAAATAATTATAGGTTGTGGGGTCGGCGCCCACGATTGCCGCCATCATCGCGCCCGCGTCAACAACCTGCTTGTCAACAATAGTGCCTACCCAGCCGGAGGTGCCGCTGTATATATGCGTGTCTCCAACCTCCGTGCAGCCGGCGCCCACGCCGATGAGCGACGCGTCTCCGCCGCCTCCGAAAACGGCTGTTCCGGGCGCCAGTCCAAGCTCCGCGGCGGCTTTTTCGGTTACCTCGCCCACCTTTTCCGTGCATTCTTTGATTTCGGGCAGGTGCTTGATGTCAACGCCCACCATATCGCATATGGGCTTGCACCAGCCCTCGTATCCCTTCCTTGTGTCATAGAGCAGGGTGGCGAAAGCGCTGTCTCTCGTCATAACGAATTCACCGCTCGCGCGGCAGATCAGATATTCCTTAACATCCAGCCATTTATATACCTTTTTAAAGAGCTCCGGCTCATGCTTTTCCACCCATTTGTATTTCCATATGGGGTCTTTAACAGATGAGCTCACCGCCCCCGTGTACCTGAGGTATTTCAGAAGCTTGGTAACCTCCGCGCCGGCTATTTTAAAGCCGTGGGCAATGCCCTCCTTCAGCTCCTCGCGCGCCCTCTGGTCCATATAGCTCATGGGGTTGCGCACGCAGTTGCCCTCTTTATCAACAAGCACAAGCCCCTGCATCTGCGAGCAGAACGAAATGCCGTCTATCTGCTCTTTCTTTATGTACGGCACTTTTTCAAGCACCGTTCTTGTGGTTACGCACATAGCGCCCCACCATTCGTCGGCGTTCTGCTCGGCGCCGCCTTTAACGCCTACCTCGTCGTCCACATAAAGCCCGTAGCCGAGCGAGGAAGAGCCCAGAATGGTCATCTCCTTATCAATCTCGATAAGGCAGGTTTTGATGCCCGTTGTGCCGATGTCGTAAGTGATAACATATTTTGCCATATTTGTGTTCCAAGCCTTTCCGTAAAAATATTTTTACTGTGTAACACAGATAAATAACTAAAATCAGTCCTTAGAGAAGGTGAACGCGGATTCAATGAATTTTAAAAGCTGCGTCACAATCTCGTCGTCGTCAAGCGACTCTATGTCAACGCCCGTATAAATCGAAAGGCGCTCCCTGTAATATTCGCAGGTGAATGAGAATTGCAGCATAAGCAGCAGATTGTCAAGGAAAAAGGCGAACAGGCGGGGGTTCAGGTCCTGCCTTACATCGCCGCTTGCAAGCGCCTGCGAAATAGCGGTTATATAAAAACGGCTCGTCTGGGTCTCTATCTGCTTTGCGAATTCAACCGCGCGCGCGCCGTCCTTTTCGGCGGAGATCTCGTTATAAAGCTTAATGTAGTTTTTGTGCTTCCTTGAAAGCTCGCAGGTTGCCCTTATCACAAGCTCCGCCTTTTTGAGCAGCTTGTTGGGCGTTTTCAGTATTTCCTCCAGCGTATCCTGTAGAATGGTCATTCCCCTTGTGATACAGGTTAAGAAAAGATCCTCTTTCGTTGCGAAATACTTGTACATGAGCCCGATGCTTATGCCCGCGTTTTTTGCAATTATATTTATGTTGGCGTTATTATAGCCCTTTGCCGAAAATTCCTCAATGGCAATTTCAAGTATTTCGTTTTGGCGCTCTTCGGATATCCTGTCAAACGCCTCTTTATGATTTGAACCTGACATTTTCTTAAATTTTGTATGTTTGCACAAATGATTTTGCGTTGATTTGTGCAACACACACAAATCCTCCCGGATAATTAAATATATATTGCTATTATACTAACACGAATTCATTATTCTTGCAAGAATTTGAAAAGATTTTAACAAAAAAAATCGATTTACGGTTTGACAAATCCGCCAAAAGTGATATACTTAAATAGTAACGGATGTGAGTGGATATTCACACCATAAAAGGTGAGCGCTCGCTCACCAAGAATTTAAAGGAGGAATATTTCTATGGATACAAGATTTTCCATTTCCGAGTATCCCGATGCAGCCGTGCTCACAGCCCAGCTTGACGCGCTCATCAAAAAACCGATTTACTCAATCAGCAGAACGGCTCTTAAAGAGTATGAGGAAGAGTATTTTGCTAAAAAATGCAAGAAGTCAAAGGAAATGATTGAAGAGGCCAAAACAATCATTCCCGGCGGCGTTCAGCACAACCTTGCTTTCAACTATCCTTTCCCCATCGTTATGGTAAAGGCAAAGGGTGATAAGCTTTATGATATTGACGGAAATGAATATTTTGATTTCCTTCAGGCAGGCGGCCCCACCATCATCGGCTCAAACGACGATGTTGTTAAAGAAAAGGTTATAGAGCTTCTTGAGGACTGCGGTCCTTCAACAGGCCTTTTCCATCCTTATGAATACAAGCTTGCTAAGAAGATTTCGGAATGTGTTCCGTCCGTAGAAATGTTCCGTATGCTCGGTTCGGGTACGGAGGCATGTATGTGCGCTGTCCGCGTTGCCCGCCTTGCAACAGGTCATAAGAATATCATCAAGATGGGCGGCGCTTACCACGGCTGGTCGGATCAGCTTGCATGGGGTATGCGTGTTCCCGGAACACTCAATATGCAGTCCCACGGCGTTCCGCTCTTCGTATTCAAACATACGCAGGAATTCTTCCCCAACGATCTTAAGAGCCTTGAAAGAAAGCTCATCATCAATAAGTTCCGCGGCGGCACGGCTGCCGTATTCATCGAGCCCTGCGGTCCCGAATCCGCAACGCGCCCCGTTGATAAGGATTTCCCCAAGGGCGTTCAGGCGCTTTGCCGCAAGTACGGCGCGCTCCTTGTAAGCGACGAGGTTGTTACGGGCTTCCGTATCGGCATTTCAGGCGCTCAGGGCTATTACGGCATTGATCCCGATATTACCATCTTCGGCAAGATCATCGCCGGCGGCTATCCCGGTGCGGGCGGTATCGGCGGTCATAAAGAGGTTATGAAGTATCTCGGCGCCGGTCTTGATAAGTCCGAGGGCAAAAAGATCCATAAGGCTATGTGCGGCGGCACAATGGCGGCAACGCCGATCTCCTGCTGCGCGGGCTATACCGTTATCTGCGAGATAGAAAAGAGAAACGCCTGCCAGAAGGCGGGTCAGATGGCGGACCGCCTTGTTAAGGGCATCAATGAATCCATCAAAAAGTACGATCTTCCGTTTGTATGCTACAACATCGGTGCGATCTGCCACCTGCATACGGTTGCAACCATGCACTTCAAGGTAGATTGGAAGAGACCGTGGACGATTCCGCATGTACTTAAGCAGACGGGTATCCGTCAGACCGAAATGCAGTATATGGGCGCCGCTTATATGGCGGAAGGCATCGTAACCCTTGCCGGCTCCCGTCTTTATACATCGTCCGCTTATACGGAAGAGGATATAGACGAATGTATCCGCAGGTTTGACAGAGTTCTTTCCAAGTGTGAAAAGATAGATTACTGATAAATATGCATCCAAGGGCGGTTTACAGCTGTTTACCGCCCTTATCGTCGGTTTTAAGCAGCGCTGCCGCGCTTTTATGAAAGGAAAATTATGGCTTACGAAATTGAAGAAGCAAAAAAGCTTGTTGTTGAAGCAGGCAAAAAATTGATAGAAACCGGTCTTATCGCACGCACCTGGGGCAATGTTTCGGCTCGCATTTCGGATACGCAGTTTGTTATCACCCCGTCCGGCAGAGCTTATGAAACGCTTACTCCGGACGAGCTTGTGGTGGTCAATATAGAGGATTGCTCTTATGACGGCGATATAAAGCCCTCCTCCGAAAAAGGCGTTCACGCCGCGGCATACAGGCACCACCCAACGGTTGATTTTGTTATCCACACCCATCAGAAATATGCCACTATCGTAAGCATTACGGGTATGGAAATCAGAAATGTATACAAGGATCTCAGCCCCGTTCTCGGCGATACGATTCCCGTTGCGGATTACGCCATGTCAACAACGGAATCCCTGCGCAAAAAGGTGGAAATGTGCATCATGATGAACCCTGCCGCAAGGGCGATTATGCTTATGCACCACGGCACCATCTGTATGGGAGACAGCTATGAGCACGCCTTTGAGCTTGCAGATAAGCTTGAGGAATGCTGCGAGCGCGTTATTAAAGATAATTATATGCGCTATTCCTGGGCAAAGAAATACAGCGAAGAGGATAAGCTCAATTTTTATCTCAATAAAATGAATTCGGGCTCCATGCCGCAATCCATCTGCGATCTCGGCTCCTCCGTAAGAAACGGCAATATGTTTACGCTCACCGTCGGCGGAGAGACGATTGATGTGGATATGGAAACCTGCCTCGGCATAAACGGCATCGCGCCGAAATGCGCAAAAATCCATAAAGCGATTTATGAAAATCAAAATGTTTCAATCATCAAGCACATTACGGATCCATATGCCGTCGCTTATTCCTGCACCGGCAGCGATATGCTGCCCATGATAGATGATTTTGCGCAGATCGTGGGTGTTGATGTTAAAAACTGCGCGTGGATAGACGGCGATACGGACGATTGCGCGGCTAAAATAGGCAAGGCGGCTTCAAGCAGAAACGCCGTTCTCATAGACGGCAACGGCGCGCTTGTGTTCGGCAATAACGAGGGCGATATGCAGGCGCTGGAGATTATAATGGATAAGGGCTGCGAGGCGGCTGTTGATGTAAATCTCTTTAACAGGGAGCATTATGTTCCCAAGCTGGAATGCTTCCTTATGCGTACGGTTTACCTTGCTAAATATTCCAAGCAGATCAACAAAAACTGAGCTTTTTGAATATCAGGATAGTTTAATTTTAAGAATGGGACTCGTATATGGTTATACTGTATACGGGTCTTTTTAATTTTTAATGTTTCACTTTACCGGCATTGCGGCGCCGTCCGCAAAAATAAAAGCTGAAAATGACTTTAGGCTTCCCGCTTCTGTCGAAACGGGAATTTTAATGCTACGGATTTTTGTATAAAATTTTTCTTTATCTTTTAAATTACATATGCTATTATAGATTATGGTGATTTGTGTGGCGCTTAGAAAGAACGATGAAATCGAACTGAATATTGATTCCGTTACACCGCTCGGAAGCGCCGTGGGAAGATATGAGGGCATGGCGGTGTTCGTAAGAAACGCCGTTCCCGGCGATAGGATTCAAGCCCATATCATAAAGCCGTCAAAAAATTATGCTGCGGCAACGGTCAAAGCGCTTTTAAAGCCGTCCGAGCACCGTATTGCTTCAGATTGTCCCGTGTCCAATAAATGCGGCGGCTGCTCGTTCAGAAATATGGATTATTCCGCAGAGCTTGCCGCAAAAAAAGATTTTGTGCAGCAAAATATTCTCAGGATAGGTCATATTGATTTTAAGGTTGAGGAAATCGTGGGCGCCGACGATACCCTGCATTACAGAAATAAGGCGCAATACCCCGTCAAAATCGAAAACGGCGCTTTTACGGCGGGCTTTTATGCGTTTAAGAGCCACCGTATTGTTCCGGCTGACGGCTGCCGCATCCAGCCAAAGGAATTTGAAAAGGGTATAAAAGCATTTGAAGAGTGGGCGCTTAAAAACGGTGTAAGCTCCTTTGACGAAAAAACGGGGAAGGGTCTGCTCCGCCATATCTATTTCAGAAAGGCTTTTGCAACAGGGCAGATCATGGCGTGCGCCGTGATTAACGGCACGCGTATACCGGCTCCGGATACGCTTGTTTCCCTTCTGCAAAGTGCGCTGCCGGGGCTCAGGAGCGTCTGCGTAAATATAAACACACAAAAAACAAATGTTATTCTCGGCGGCAAAACAACCGTTCTTTGGGGCAGTGAAAAAATTACCGATGTGCTGCTCGGTAAAAGGTTTGTGATTTCTCCGCAGAGTTTTTACCAGGTCAACCGCGCGCAGTGCGAAAAGCTGTATTTCTGCGTTGCCGATTTTGCCGGACTGACGGGTACGGAAACCGTGCTGGATATGTACTGCGGGGCGGGCACCATAGGCATTACGCTTGCCGAAAAATGCAAGGCGCTTTACGGCGTGGAGATTGTTGAGCAGGCGGTTCTGAACGCTCGTGAAAACGCAGAGCTGAACGGCGTAAGCAATGCGGAATTCATATGTGCGGACGCGTTTAACGGGGCAAAGATTTTAAACGAAAAGGGCGTCAAGCCGGATGTTGTTATCGTCGACCCGCCCAGAAAGGGCTGCGAAAGGCAGCTTTTGGAAATTATAAACGGGCTCGGTGCAAAAAGACTTGTCTATGTTTCCTGCAACAGCGCCACCCTTGCCCGCGATTTGGAAATTTTGAATTCCATGGGCTACAGCCCCAAACGCCTCAAGGCGTTCGACCTCTTTCCGCGCACCGCCCATGTTGAGGCAGTGTGCCTTGCGGAAAAACAGTAAATAGTTTTTTATATTTTTGAAAGGATGGATAAAAATGAAGCTCAATAAGGATATCGTGCTCGGCAATATAGACGGCAAGGATTTTGCCATTGCCACAGGGGAGCTTGCGGCAACCTTTAACGGTATTATAAAAAATAACCCCAGCGCGAATTTTATATTCAGTCTGCTCAAGACGGAACAGACGGAGGACAGCATCGTTGCCGCTATGCTTGAGAAGTACGACGCGGCAGAGGATGTTATCAGAGCCGATGTGCGCGAATTTCTGGATACTTTAAAGCAAGCCGGAATACTGGAAGAATAAGGATAAAAAGTATGGATCCAAACAGCATTGAAACCGAATATCTGCTTGCGGTGCTGCGTGCTGCCGTAAAGGGTGTGAAAGCGCCGCCCCCGCCTGAAAAAATAGATTGGTATGGCTTTTTTGCGCTTTCAAAAAAGCAGGAAGTCTATTCTATGGCGGCGCAAAGCATAGATTATAAATATCTGCCTGCCGAAATTGCCAAGGCGCTTAACGATTATTCAACAAGCGAGCTTGTGCGCCTTATCGCCATGCAGAACGAGCTTAAAGCCATAGAAGCGGAGCTTGAGAAAAATGAAATAAAGTATATGCTTTTAAAAGGCGCGGTAATACGCAATTATTACCCGAAGCAGAGTATGCGCCAGATGAGCGATATTGATATTTTGTATGATCCCTCCGGGCGCGATACGGTTATTGATATTATGAAGCGGCGTGGTTATAAGCTGATGACTTACGGTGAAAATTCAGATGATTTTACCAAAGAGCCGTTTTATACATTTGAATTCCACAGGGAGCTTTTTAAGGATCAATACGGTTTTTATCCTGATTTTTCATTTGTCTGGGATCATGCCGCGCAATCAAACGAAAATGCGTTTGAATATTTAATGAGCGCGGAAGATCTTTATCTGCATCATATTGCGCATATTTATAAGCACAGTATCCTCGGCGGCTTCGGGGTGCGCTTTTTTATGGATACTTATCTTATTGCTTCAAAGGAACAGGAAAGCTGGAACAGGGATTACATAGATCAAAAGCTGAGTGAATTTTCGCTTTTGGATTTTGAAAATCAGGTTCGCAGGATTTCGTTTGCCATTGTTGAGGGCAGGGCGCTCAGTGCAGAAGATTCTGCGTTTTTCAGTTCCGAAGCCGGCTTCGGAATATACGGCAACCACCGGGTTGCGATGCAGCTCGCTTTCGATAAATTTAAAGAGGAAAAAGGTAAAAAATCCTTTATATCCTATGTCTTTTATCGGCTTTTTCCAAGCCTTGATTTTATGTGGCTCGTTTATCCCGTGCTGAACAGGCGCCCGTATCTTTTGTGGTTCTGTTATATTTTGAGGCTTTTTACAAAATCAAAGCGAAGCATAAAAAAAGCAAGGTCAGAGCTTAGATCCGTAAAGGATATAGCAAAAGAAGAAAGAAACAGCAACAGAGGTAAATAAATTGTCCGTAAACAGGAAAAACATAAGAAATTTTTCAATCATCGCCCATATCGACCACGGCAAGTCCACTTTGGCAGACAGGCTTTTGGAGCTTACGGATTCCGTTGAAAAGCGCGATATGCAGGATCAGCTGCTGGACGATATGGAGCTTGAGCGCGAAAGGGGCATAACCATCAAGGCGCACGCCGTAAAGCTGGATTACACGGCTGAAAACGGCGAAAAATATGAGTTTAATTTGATAGATACGCCGGGTCATGTGGATTTTAATTATGAAGTTTCACGCTCGCTTGCGGCTTGCGAGGGCGCGCTCCTTATTGTTGACGCTTCTCAGGGCGTGGAGGCGCAGACGCTCGCAAACACCTACCTTGCGCTTGACCATGATTTGGATATCCTGCCGGTAATCAATAAAATTGATTTGCCTGCCGCCCACCCGCAGGAGGTTGCCGAGGAGGTGGAAGAGGTTATCGGCATACCGTGCCTTGACGCGCCGCGCGTTTCCGCCAAAACAGGCGAGAATATGGAGCAGATATTAGAATATATCGTAAAAGAGATTCATCCGCCGCAGGGAGACGAAAGCAAGCCGCTGAGGGCGCTCATATTCGATTCCGTCTATGATTCCTACCGCGGCGTAATCGTTTATGTCAGAATTATGGACGGTAAAATAAAAGCCGGCGATACGATGAGAATGATGGCTACGGGCGCGGAATTCAATGTCGTGGAGGTCGGTTACATGCGCGCCACTTCCATGGAAAAATCCGCGGAGCTTGCCGCCGGGGAGGTCGGGTATATAACCGCTTCTATCAAAACGGTCCATGACGCCCATGTGGGCGATACCGTAACCCTTGCAAGCAACCCCGCTCCGGAACCGCTTCCGGGCTACAGAAAGGTCAATCCCATGGTGTTCTGCGGCGTTTATCCCGCCGACGGGGCGGATTATGAGGCGCTGCGCGACGCGCTTGAAAAACTACAGCTTAACGACGCTTCTCTTTCCTTTGAGCCGGAAACCTCCGGCGCGCTCGGCTTCGGGTTCAGATGCGGCTTTCTGGGCCTTTTGCATCTGGAAATCATCCAGGAAAGGCTTGAAAGGGAATACGACCTCGATCTTGTTACCACCGTCCCCAGCGTTGTTTATAAAATCCATATGACGGACGGCACGCTGCTTGAAATCGATAACCCCACAAGCTACCCGGACCCCGCGCTGATTGATTACTGCGAGGAGCCGTTCTGCGATGCGAGCATCTATGCCCCCGGCGAATTCGTGGGCGCTATAATGGATATGTGCCAGGACAGGCGCGGCGTATTCAAGAATATAAATTATATCACGCCGGACAGGGTGGAGATCAGCTACGAGCTCCCGCTCAACGAGATTATTTACGACTTTTTTGATTCGCTCAAATCAAGAACCAGGGGCTATGCGTCTTTCGATTACGAAATTTCGGAGTACCGCCGCAGCAAGCTTGTTAAGGTGGATGTGCTGCTCAACGGAGATATCATAGACGCGCTTTCGTTTATTATCCATGCGGATAAAGCGTATCCGCGCGCAAGAAAAATAGCGGAAAAGCTGAAGAACCATATTCCGCGCCACCTGTTTGAGATACCTATTCAGGTTGCGATCGGCGGAAAGGTCATCGCAAGGGAAACCGTTAAGGCGCTGCGCAAGGATGTCCTTGCAAAGTGCTACGGCGGCGATGTTACCCGTAAGAAGAAGCTGCTTGAAAAACAGAAAGAGGGTAAAAAGCGTATGCGCCGCTTCGGCTCGGTGGAGGTGCCGCAGGAGGCGTTTATGGCTGTGCTCAAGCTCTCTTCGGACGATGAATAGGGCGGATAGGCTATGCAGGAACATCTTGAGCGTCTTTCAGACGATATTTTTATTGAAGTCAGCGCGGAGCATACCTTCGGTACGGACGCCCTTTTGCTTGCGTATTTTGCGCAGCCGAAAAATAATGACAAAGCGCTTGATATGGGCACGGGCTGCGGCATCATCCCGTTTCTGTGGCTGAGAAATCCCGCTCAGAGCCCGGTCCACTGCCTGGATATTCAGGAAAACGCCGTTGAGCTGGTGAAACGCAGTATAGAGCGCAACAACCTCGGCGGCAGGCTTACCGCCCATCTTTGCGACCTCAGGGATATACGCGGCGCGTTTGCGGCGGAGAGCTTTTCGCTTGTAACGATGAATCCGCCGTATAAGCCTGTGGGAACGGGCATAGAGTCCAAAAGCAGCAGCGCCAAAATCGCGCGCCACGAGGTGTGCTGTAATATTGAAGACGCTGTTAAGGCGGCGGCGTATCTGCTTAAATTCGGCGGCAGGTTTTGTATGTGCCACCGCCCGGAAAGGCTGGCGGATGCTGTTTGCCTTATGCGGCAGTACAGCCTTGAGCCGAAGAGATTGAGATTTGTTGTGGATAAAGCGGGGCAGAAGCCGTTTTTGTTCTTGATTGAGGGCAAAAAGAATTCAAAACCATTTTTAATTGTAGAGCCGCAACTCAGCATAAAAAAGGATAACGGCAGGTTTACGGATGAAATGCTGGCTGTGTACGGCTCTTATGCGGACGGGTATGATAAATGACGGGTAAATTGTATGTTGTGGGAACGCCTATAGGCAATCTCTCCGATTTTTCGCCGCGCGGCGTAAAAACACTTGAAGAGGTTGATTTTATTGCCGCGGAGGATACGCGCGTAACGCTTAAAATTTTAAACCATTTCGGCATAAAAAAAGAAACCGTAAGCTATTACGAGCATAACAAGCGGGAGCGGGGAGAGGAAATCTGTTCCCGTATTCTTGCCGGGGAAAGCTGCGCCGTTGTTACGGACGCGGGTATGCCGGCTATTTCAGACCCCGGGCAGGAGCTTGTTGCACAGTGCGCCGAATACGGCATAGAGGTGCAGGTTGTTCCCGGCCCTACGGCGTTTGCCGCCGCGCTTGCCGTTTCGGGTATGGATACGGGCAGATTTACTTTTGAAGGCTTTTTAAGCGTGGCTAAAAAATCGCGCTTTGAGCACCTTGACGGGCTTAAGGACGAAAAACGCACCATGGTCTTTTACGAAGCGCCGCATAAGCTGGCAAATACGCTGAAGGATATGTGCGCGGCGTTCGGAAACAGAAAGCTTGCCATTGTCCGCGAGCTTACAAAAATACACGAAGAGGTTATACGCACAACGCTTTATGACGCCGCAGAAAAATATGCGCAGGGCGGACTCAGGGGAGAGCTTGTGCTGATCGTAGAGGGCAAAAAGCAGGAACAGCAGGATGTTACGCTGGCGGACGCCGTTTGTATCGCCGAAAAGCTGATGGAAGGCGGCATGAGCATAAGCCGCGCCGCAAAGGAAGCGGCGGCGCAGACGCCTTATAAAAAAGCGGATATTTATAAAGCGCTTTTATAAACAGCAAAACGCGCCCGCATGCGCGTTTTCGTGTTCAAATGAAATCCTGCTTTGCCGTTTGATTTTACCGTACTGTTGTGATAATATTAATTTGTAAGACATCATTATATTTTCGCCGTTTTCGGCGCGCATAAAGAGGTGATTTTATGCAGACTATTCATTTTTCTTTCAAGTCGGCAACGGGCGTATGCGAAATCCACGGCTGTGAATTCCTGCCGGAAACGCAGGTCAAAACGGTAGTTACCGTCCACCACGGCATGGCAGAGCATATAGAGCGGTATGCGGATTTTGTAAATTATCTCACTTCAAAGGGCATTGCCGTTTTTATGTACGATATGGCAAATCACGGCAAATCAAATCAAAATCCCGATGCGCTCGGCTTCTTCGGTGAAAAGGACGGCTGGAAGGGTCTTGTTAAGGATTATAAGGCGGTTTTTGAGCTTGCCGCTGAAAAATATCCCCGGGCAAAGCATGTCGTTTTCGGCCATTCGATGGGCTCGTTTGTCGTGCGCTGCTTTGACGCCGAATATCCGCAGCTGAGCAACGGCTCCGTTTATATGGGAACGGGCGGTCCGAATCCCGCCGCGTCCGCCGGTTCGGCTGTCGCCTCGCTTATTTCGGGCTTCAAGGGCAGCCGCCACCGTTCTAAGCTGATAGATAAGCTTACTTTCGGCGCTTATAATTCCAAATTTGAAAAAAGAACGGCGTTTGACTGGCTTACGCGCGATACGGAAATTGTAGATAAATATATCGAGGATCCGCTGTGCGGCTATTTGTTCACCGTTCAGGGCATGAAAGACCTTATAAGCCTGAATATAGCCGCGAACAGTAAGGAATGGTATAAAAAAATAAGGAAAGACCTTCCGATTTTACTTATCAGCGGCGCGGAGGACCCCGTCGGCGGATATGCTAAGGGCATTGACGCGGTGTATAACGGGCTGGCTGAAAGCGGCCATACCGCTGTTACGGAAAAGCTTTTCCCGGAATGCCGCCACGAGGTGCTCAACGAGCTGAATAAATCTGAGGTTTATGAATATTTGTATTCATTTATTATTAAATAAACGGAGGAATGATTTGAATGATTTACAGACCTGATTATGATGAAAACGGCAAAAAGGTGCTTTGCGAGATGAACGGAGTAAACCCTGAGATGCTTATGGATATCTATGTCAAAAAGCTTAAAAAGGGTGAAACGCTTGAAATCTGCGAGGAAAACAACGAGTGCGCGATTCTGCTTCTTTCTGGAGAGGTGCATTTCAAAGTCGGAAATCATATAGACGAAACCTGCAAAAGAGCAAACCCGTTTGAGAAAAAGCCGTATGCGGTTCATTTCCCCAGGCAGGTCAAGGCGTCGGTAACTGCCGCAGAGGAAAGCGAAATCCTTGTTCAGCAGACGGATAATGATAAAACCTGGGAGCCTGTTTTCTATAATCCCGAAAACTGCCTTTATCAGGAGTTCGGCAAGGGGCAGTGGGGCGGCGCCGGTCACAGACTGGTTTCTACGATGTTTGATTTGGACAACGCGCCCTATTCCAATATGGTCATGGGAGAGGTGTTCGGCCAGCCGGGTAAATGGACTTCGTATCCGCCGCATTATCATCCACAGCCGGAGCTCTATTACTATCAGTTTGACAGGCCGGAGGGCTTCGGAGCAGGCTTTGAGGGCGATACGCCTTATAAGGTTATGAACGGGGACTGCCTTTGTATCAGAGGCGGCAACGCCCACCAGCAGGTAACGGCGCCCGGGTATGAGATGTATTATGTTTGGCTCATAAGGCATCTGGACGGCGACCCGTGGGATAAAACAAGAATCTATGTTGATGAATACGAGTGGCTTGCAAATGCGGACTAAGGGCGTTGTTTTAAAGGATATATATGAATTTGAAAAGGTTTCTTCCTGCAAGAAGCCTTTTCTTTGCTGCGGCAAATCGTTTGAAGCCACCGGCGCGTTTCAATATTTAAGCTGTGCGTTTGATTTGGTTGTATGGGATAAGGTCCGCCCCAATCCGAGATATGAGGATATGCTCTCGGCGGCGGAGCTTTTTAAAAAGGAAAAGTGCGATTTTATCATAGGCGCGGGCGGCGGCTCTCCGCTTGATTCGGCTAAGATGATCAAGCTGCTTGTTACGAATGACCCGGAAACGGCGCTCACACAGCCCATGGCGGATAACGGCGTCGGCTTTTTCGCAATCCCCACCACCGCAGGCACCGGCTCCGAGGCAACAAAATATTCCGTTTTTTATGTAAACGAAAATGTAAAATATTCCGTAGCGAACGAGGCTTTTCTGCCTGATTTTGTTCTTCTGGACGAGGGCTTTATCCAAACGGTGCCGCCGTATCAGCGCAGAGCTACCTGCCTTGACGCTTTAAGCCATGCCATAGAAAGCTATTGGAGCGTTAAGAGTAACAGCGAAACCCGGGAATATGCAGAAAAGGCGATCCGCCTTTTTGTTGAGAATAAAAACGGCTATCTTGCCAACGAGCAGCAGGCAAACAGAGGCATGCTGCTTGCCTCCTATTACGGCGGCAAGGCAATAAATATCACTTCAACCACCTCCGCCCACGCCATGTGCTATAACATAACGATGAACTGCGGCACCGCCCACGGGCATTCGGTTGCCGTCTGCCTGGCGGAGATTTGGAAATATATGAATGCGCATAATGAGCGGGTGAACGACGGCAGAGGGCGCGGATATGTGAAAAAAACGCTTGATGAACTCGGCGTTCTGCTCGGCGGCACGGATTCCGCACAGGGCGCGGAAATCTTTGCGTCGCTTATTGATGCGTTTGAACTGCCCGCGCCGGCTGCGGATAAAGAGCAGATAAGCGCTTTCGTAAAAAGCGTTAATCCAGCCAAGCTGCTTACCAATCCAACGGTGCTTGAGGAAAACGATATTGAGGAAATCTATAACAGGGTATTCGGAATCCATGCGTAGTTCAAGGCTTTCAAAAATCTATATCATGGCGCCGCTTGCGCTGTTCTGCTGCTTCTTATGGGGCAGCGCTTTCCCCATGGTTAAGCTCGGTTATGCAATCTTTTCCATCGGCGAAAGCGATACCGCCTCGCAGATTCTGTTTGCCGGCATAAGATTCGCGCTTGCGGGCGCGCTTGTGATTGTTTTCGGCTCGCTTATCGCAAAAAAGCCGCTTTATCCGAAAAGCAAAACGGAAATCGGGCACTGCCTTGTTCTGAGCCTGTTTCAAACGATTCTGCAATACACGGCGTTTTATATAGGCCTTGCGCACACGAGCGGCGTAAAATCAAGCGTGCTCGTTGCGCTCAATGTGTTTCTTTCGCTGATTTTATCCGCCGTTGTGTTCAGAATGGAAAAGCTGACGGCGCCCAAGATTATCGGCGTGCTTATCGGCTTTGCCGGCGTTGTGCTTATCAACTTTGAAGCGGGCGGCTTCGGCGGCTTTTCTCTGAACGGAGAGGGCGCAGTTATATTTTCCGCTTTTGCATATTCCGTGTCCGGCGTGCTGATAAAAAGATATTCGGTAAAGGAAGACCCCGTCATGCTTTCAGGCTGGCAGTTCCTGGTCGGCGGAATTGTTATGGCGCTTTTTGCCGCTATAGCCGGCGGCAGAGTCCATATGCAGGCGGATCTCAAAAGCGTGCTTGCGATTGTGTATCTCGCGCTCATCTCAGCCGCGGCGTACACCGTGTGGGGGCTTTTGCTCAAATATAACCCGGTGTCCCGCGTGGCGGTCATCGGTTTTATGAATCCCGTTTTCGGCGTCCTGCTCTCCGCGCTGTTTTTAGGCGAAACGGCGGAGGCATTCAGCGTAAAAAATCTTGTTTCGCTCATTTTGGTGTGCATCGGCATTTATGTTGTAAACGCCAAGCTATCCGGCAGGAATAAACCTGTTGTTGACAAGTCTTAGCGTTTTTGCTATACTCAAATCAATATTACGGAAAGGATATAACGGCTATGATGTTTTCAGCTCGTTTTGAATGCAGCAGAATGAACCGCCTTATGCAGCGTATGCTCGTAGGGTCTGTTTGCTGTGTTCATTAACGGGTTCGGATACCGATTTATCCGTATATAAAACCGCTGATGAGCATATCGTCAGCGGTTATTTTTATTTATTGAGGTGTTGTTATGAAAGAGTATTGGGACGAAAAAAATTATACGGAGAATTTTAAATTTGTGCACGAATACGGGGAAAAACTGCTTGATCTCCTTACAGTGCCTGCGGGAAGCGCTGTTGTTGATCTCGGCTGCGGCAACGGCGCACTTACGCAGAAGCTGGCGGAAAAATACAGGGTAACGGGTATAGACAGATCACCGGAAATGCTGGCAAGGGCACGCGCGCTTTACCCTGATATTGATTTTATATGTGCGGACGCCTGCGATTTTTCACTTGAACGGAAAGCGGATGCAGTTTTCTCAAACGCCGTTTTTCACTGGATAGAAAATCAGGATAAATTAATTAAAAATATTGCTTCAAATCTCAGGGAGGGCGGCGAACTCGTATTTGAATTCGGCGGCAAGGGCTGTGCCGATACGGTACATCAGGCGCTTTACAAGGCGTTTGATAAATACGGCTATGAATACATGCTTGATTTTTATTTCCGCTCCGTAGGCGAATTCGCGCCCCTGCTTGAAAAGTACGGGCTTAAAGTGGTGTATGCAAAGCTCTATGACCGCCCTACAGCGCAGAACGGCGCGGGCGGGCTCCAAAACTGGATAAAAATGTTCGTCACCACGGCGTTCAACGGTGTTGCCGAAAGCGATAAGGATAAAATCATAGACGAAGCCGCAAAAATTTGCAGACCGTATCTTTTCAGAAACGGAACATGGTATGTTGATTATGTGCGCCTGCTTATGAAAGCGGTTAAAACAGCACAGTGCGGATAAGCCTGAATCCCGTCCGGAAGAGATTGTATGAAAGACTGTATTTGCCTATTGACTTTAGCGTGCTAATACGGTAAAATGTAAATATAATATTAACGGAGGAAAAACCTATGAAAAAATTTAAAAGAATTCTATCAGTTATTTTATCCGTATTGTTTGTAGCCGGCTGCTTTGCGGCTTGCTCCGATTCGGAAACCGCGTCTGCGGACAGCGATCTCCAGGCTGTTCTGGATAAAGGCACCATGGTCATCGGCATAACGGAATATGCGCCTATGAATTATCTGGATGACGACGGCAACTGGACCGGCTTTGATACCGAATTTGCAGAGGCTGTCTGCGAAAAGCTCGGCGTTGAGGCTGAATTTATCGTTATTGAATGGGATAACAAGATTTTTGAGCTGGATTCCGGCGCGATAGACTGCTGCTGGAACGGCATGACGCTTACGGACGAGGTGCTTTCCGCAATGAGCTGCACAGACGCCTATGTATTGAACGAACAGGTTCTTGTTATGAGCAGCGATGTTATAGATAATTATACGGATACGGATTCGCTTGCCGATCTTACCTTTGCGGCAGAGAGCGGTTCAGCCGGTGCGGCTGTTATAGAGGATCTCGGCTACGGCGATAACTGCACTATGGTTACCGCGCAGTCGGACGCGCTTATGGAGGTTGCAAGCGGCTCTGTTGACGCGTGCGTTATAGACAGCACCATGGCGAATTCCATGACGGGCGAAGGCACCAGCTATTCGGGGCTTTCCGCCGGCTTGATTCTCACCTCTGAGGAATACGGCATCGGCTTCAGGCTCGGCTCGGATCTTACAGAAGAGGTAAATCAGATCATTGCAGAGATGAAGGAAGACGGCACGCTTCAGGAGCTTGCCGATAAATACGGCCTCACGCTTGCCTGATTTTAAATTGATAATTTGCTGACCGAAGGGCAGGGGGAAAATTCCCTCTGCCCTTAATGCGGCAAAAGAGAAACGGCGCTTTTGCCGTGCTTTTTGAAAGGTAATTGTTTGTTATGGATATGGATCTATTTTTGCAGGTCACAAGGAGTTTGCTTGAAGGGCTTGGAATGACCGCCCGCATTTTTGCGCTTACCCTTGCGTTTTCACTTCCGCTCGGGCTTATTATAAGCTTCGGCTCCATGAGTAAGTTCCTGCCTCTGAAGCTGATCACCAAGGCGTTTGTGTGGGTTATACGCGGAACTCCGCTGATGCTTCAGCTGATCGTGGTTTATTACGGCCCCGGTCTGATCTTCGGCTGGGATCTGCTGGAGCGTTTCACAGCAGTCATTATAGCGTTTGTAATCAATTATTCCTGCTATTTTTCGGAGATATACAGAGGCGGCATAGAGGCAATACCGCACGGGCAGTATGAGGCGGGGCAGGTGCTCGGCATGACAAAATCGCAGATTTTCTTCCGTGTTGTGCTGTTTCAGGTCATTAAGCGCATCGTGCCGCCTATGAGCAATGAGATCATCACGCTTGTCAAGGATACTTCGCTGGCAAGAATCATCGCGGTATATGAGCTGATATGGATGGCGCAGAACTACATAAAGTTAGAGGGCCTTATATGGCCGCTTTTATACACGGGCGTGTTCTACCTTGTGTTCAACGGTATTCTTACGCTCCTGTTCGGTTATATAGAAAAGAAAATGGACTATTATAAGGGTTAGTGGATATGTCTGTACTTGAAATAAAAAACATAAAAAAAAGCTTCGGCAGCAACGAGGTGCTGCGCGGTATTTCCTTTTCGCTTGAGGAGGGCGAGGTGCTTTCCATCATCGGCTCCTCCGGCAGCGGCAAAACCACGCTGCTGCGGTGCATGAACTTCCTTGAAAGGGCGGACGAGGGCACTATCGCCGTAGACGGGAATATTATTTTTGACGCCGCCCGCAAGGGCAGGCTTTCGGAAAAGGAAATCAGAAAGAACCGCTTGAATTTCGGCCTTGTTTTTCAGGATTTCAATCTTTTCCCGCAATACAGCGTTATGAATAATTTATTGCTCGCGCCGAAGCTGCTGGCAAAGGAATCGCCGGAATACAAAAGTAAAAAAGACGATATGATAAAAGAAATTGAGCAAAAGGCGGAATCCCTGCTGGAAAAGGTAGGACTTTCGGATAAAAAAGACGCATATCCGTGCGAGCTTTCGGGCGGGCAGAAGCAGCGCGTTTCCATAGCAAGGGCGCTCTGTCTTTCTCCGCGCGTGCTGTTTTTTGACGAGCCGACCTCCGCGCTTGACCCGGAGCTTACCGGGGAGATATTGAAGGTCATCAAGAGCCTTACCGCGGATAATATGACCATGGTGATCGTCACCCATGAAATGAAGTTCGCGCACGATGTTTCGGATAAGGTCATTTTTATGGACGGCGGCGTTATATGCGAGCAGGGCACGCCGCAGCAGGTGTTTGATTCCCCGCAGCACGAGCGCACAAAGGCGTTCCTCCAAAATTATGAAAATTAAGGGCGCGGCGATATGTCTGTTAAGCTGAATCCGGATAAAGATATTGTTAAAGCCGTCAAAGAGGGGCTGAAGCGCACAGGGGGCTACTGCCCGTGCCGTATTGCCCGCACAGAGGATTTTAAATGCGTGTGCAGGGAATTCAGAGAGCAGCTTGCAGACCCCGATTTTGAGGGCTTTTGCCATTGTATGCTTTATTATAAATCAAAGGATTAGCAGGCAGCCCTGCGCTGCAAGCTGTTCCCGTCCGGCAAGTTTACAATTCAGAAAAATACGGACTAAACCATTATAGAAACTACCGGTCGAGCCATCTAAACCGGCAGTCGGTTGAGTATAGGCTGGAGTGTATGGTATTATGCAATCATCAAATCAAAGGAGAGAAAATACAATGAAGAAGCAAACTTTTGGAAGTATGATTGCAATGTTGCGTAAAGAGCATGGAATGACACAAC
>CAYOPQ010000032.1:0-19589 GCA_964405895.1 uncultured Bacteroides sp.
GCAGCGCATTTATCTTGCCTACCCATTTCATCGGCTGCTCGGCTTTGAGCTTTTCCGTTACATTTTCTTTTTCCGCCAGTTGTTTTACCAGCTGATAACACACTGCCTTTTCCCGTTCATTAAAATCAGAAGAGATAATATAAACCATAGTCCAAAATTGTGCCGCAAGGCAAAGAAAAATCCCGGAACCCTATAATACAGAGCCCCGGGAGTTGTTTATGTCATTCCCCCCTCAACCACCGGAGCCAGGAATTAAACAAATTTATATAGTAAATATGAGTTTGGTGCCTATTTTGAATAATATATCTATAATGACAATCCTATACTAATGCCTGTTATCAATCTAATAGCAAAATGGACAGCAAAACCGTTTTCCGTTTTTCATCGCGTCTTGTTCTGTATCTATTTGATCATATCTCAATCCAAATTTCAATACTTTAATGCGTGGGGACAGAACAACCAATATTAATTTTTATTTTATCACAAAACATTGTACTTTTAATGATTATATGTTGATTAATTTTTTATCTTTTGCTATTATGGGAATAGTCGTTTTAATGATTCGTGTTATTTTGATATTGCACGGAAGCAAAGCGCTCATTTAATTATATGTAACCTCATTAAAATCAGCATTGGATTATAGATATGAAACAGCAAATTTGAAACGATCAAGAGGAGAAATATGAGCCAATTAGAATATGACAATTTATATAAATTTTTAGTTTCCTTAGGCGTAACTTTAATTGCATTGCCTGTTGCCGGTATAATTTATTTTTATAACACGCAGCCTATACTAATTAGCCAAGCTGATTATGATGCATTATCTGAATATTCTTTGGAAATGATTAATCATCGGGATAAACTACTTGAAATTTTTATGCGTATATTACCTTGGTTGGCGGTTATATTTATTGTTTTTGGGTTCGTATTATTTATATATGGAATTATAAAATGGTTAGGAGTTCAAAAAAAATTAGACAAAAAATTAGACGCAGAAACCACAAAAAAGGCACTTGATGCATTGAAAGCAAATGATGAAGATGTACAAAGAAAGGTGAAAAAAGAAACTGAAAAATTTTCTGATATAAGTAATGTTTACGAAACAAATGATTGTATAAGCGTTTCTAAAAGTCAACAACTAAAAGCAATACAAAAGTATTATGCAATAGAAGCTTCGTGCTTTGATTATTTTTCAAACAAGTATTATAAAAAGTATGATTTCAAATGCAATATACGAATAGGAAATACATACTACGATTTCATTGGAGTTTCTAATGAGGATAAACAAGATCTGATTTTTGAAATAAAATACTATCAACAAGCAATAAGTGCAAACCTACTAATTAATAAGAATTTAGATAAAATATATGATATGGGTATTAAATATCAAACAGTCACTCATCGAGATTTTAAGTGTTTGCTCATTATAATAACTCCCAAAGAACAATTACCTCGATTGGAAAAGATAGTGAATTCTTATTATGAAACCAACAAGGAATACAAAAACAAAATAGAAATTAAATGCTTATCAGAAGAGTCTCTGTAAGTTTATAAAAACATATTTAAATCTATTTGATATATTAAAAAGCAACTTTTATTTCACATATTCAAAAATACGCATAACCTTAAAATACATGGATATCATACAACCTTTTTGCGAGTATCTCTCATTAAGACGGCACAAAATCCACTTTAAATTTACCGTTTTCTTCTATGTACCAAACCGCTTTTTTAGATACGAAAACTCCATCAGGCTGTCTCAGACCAAAATCCCTATACGCTTTGGAAATGCCACCTACATATCTTCTTTGCGCGTCAATTCGATATTCTTTATATGATGTATCACCGAATTTTATGTTAATGACAAATGTGTTTTCCGGAAGGCAGTCCTTAATTGGTCGAGGTAAAACTAAAATATATGCTCTTATGTCATTTTCAGTAACAACTCGTTCAACTGTTCTTAATTGGGATACTGCCGTATTTGATGAAGTTGACATAATATTATCAAGTGCTGTTTTACTGAAAATAGGTTTGAAAGTAAATCCAATTTCTTTCTCAATGCAAGTACTAACGAGCTCTTTTCCGTCTACAACAATAATCGGACGACTTGGATCTATTTGCCGTGCTTCAGATTTAGCATTATCAGACACTTTCCCAGTCGTAATGAACATACCTATTCCGCTACTAAAAGAACCTCTTAACGCACGAATTTTTTCTGGGGATATGGTCCTGTTCGGAGAATAGCGTTTTGCTTGTATATAGAATTGCTCATCAACGGCATTAGATAAACCGCCAATACCTTTTCTTACGGCAGTTAAATCAATTCCACCATCACCTGATTTTTTTGTAACAAAAACTTCATCTAATCCGATTTTTTCTAAAAGCACCTTCAAAAACTCTTCAAATTTATAGCCATCTTCAAAATAATTGTAAAAGTCGTTCAATATTTTACTGCATTCTTCTGCAGATAAATCAATATTTTTTCTCATTTTTTCTCCCTTTTAAAAATTGCTGATTAGTAATTTCTTTATTTTTTATGAACACGGAACAATCCGTTAAAACAGGTTTTATTGAGAAAAATCATAAGCACCGCTTTTTCAATATTTACGCTCTCATTTCCGTTAACTTACAAATCATTGAAATGCTCACGCTTTGTTAGGTAGTATGCCTTGCGATACTCCATATCCAATGGAATAAACTCTCTTTGCATTTTGTAAAGCATGTCTGTTAAATTGTCGATATAACTTCGTATCATGCGATAAGTATTGATTCGTTAAGCATTAATATCATATATACACTTCTTTTAAGTCCTATTTGCTAAGTATATCAAACAAAACCGCAATACAACGGTGAAAAAACAATTCCTCTTTGAAATTCCAATATTCAAAAAGGAAGGGATAGGTTGGCGATTTTTATATGAAGCAGGATTGTTCTTACTGAAATTACTCTGGACGCAGAATGCTTTTGAATGGACTTAACGAGCAGAGATTAGTAGAGCCTTTACTTTTTAAACACAAATAAATACTCATGCGCAATCAATAAGAAATTATATTTAACACTATTCGTTTTCCAATACCCTGTTGCCTTACAATTGTGCTGCTCTTTGATAATCAACTCTTTCAACTTGAATCCGGCATCCTCAAAAATACGCATGATCTCAAAAGACATCGGAATCATACAGCCTTTTTGACGGGTGTCTCCCATTAGAATAGCACAAAACTTGTCCTTTTTCAGTACGCGGTAGCTTTCAGCGGCAACCGCTTTCATTTCTTCCAGAAAGTCTTTAACTTTCAAATGAGATAAATCTTCTTCAATATCTTCGCTGTATTTGATAATATTAGCATACGGCGGATGGGTACAAATAAGATCTATACTGCTGTCCTGTATAAAATCTAAACATCTTGCATCGCTTTTGTAAATATAAACCTTACCGTTTGCGCCTTCGTGCTCAAAATCTACTTTTTCTCGGCAACGGTTAAGCGCCACATCGTTCACATCAACGCCGATGATATCACGATTCAAAAGCTTTGCCTCGACAAGTGTTGTACCTCCGCCGGCAAACTGATCAAGCACTAAATCTCCCTCTTTTGAATATCGAAGTAATATGTTTCTCGGAATATACGGAGACCAGTTTCCACGCCATTTTGCATCGTGAGTTGCCCAATCACCACGCTTTGGAAAAGACCAGTGAGTAGTCATTTCCAATTCAAAATCTTCCGGCTCCCATTTTTTTATTTTTTTCGCCATTATCTGAAAACCTCGTTAATAACACCATTTTCCAAGTCTCTAATATTATAGATGTGTTCCATAGCATCAAAGGTTTCTTCAAGATTATGACGAGCTTTTGTCCACCCTTTTCCATCGGTAAACCATACAAATGTAAACCCATCAATAGTATCCGTTTCAAGAGCAAGAGTCTTATAGCTGCGAGCAGTTTCGTTGAGTTTGCTACCACCGCTGCCATAGAAGTTAGTTTCTATCCCGTAAATCATATTAGATGTTTTAATTACAAAATCAAACCGCTTTTCCATTTTTCCCTGATTTGAAATAGCAGACAAGTCTATATTCCATTTGTCTGTAATTTGATGGATATACATTTCTTTAAAATAGTTTTCATTCTTAATAAAGCCTGCTTTTTGAATGAATGATTCTACTAAATTTTCCATCAAATGTCCACCGCGATTTTTACGACCATTAGAATCCAGCCCTGTTTCCACACCGGTTGCGTAGTCTATAAGGTTATTAATAATGCGGTTTTGCATTAAATCAAAAAGCCCTGTTTTTTTCATAAAGGTTTTATACTGTTCTACAGGTAAATTTTGCTTTTTAAAATTGTATGTAAATGCTCCGTCACCATCAATAGCATAAATTTCATTTGCTCTGACTGCCAACAATAAAGGAATACATTTTAATGTCTCAGGATACCTTTTAATTAATTCTTCAAAATCCAGCTCAATATTATTTGAACCGATTAGTGAATTGAGTATATTTAACTCCACCTTAATTCTATTTACATTTCTATGGACTTTTTCAAAATCTATGTAATAACTGTAGTCGGCAATACTATCCCTAAAGCCAGATAACCAATTATTAAAGTCTCTCCTCATTTTTGCACTCCTTAAAAATTTGATATTAGTAATTCCTTTATTTTTCCTCTTGCTTCACTATTGCAATTTATCATTCGTGTTGCTTCTACTCGCTTAATTTTATGTGACGAATAAATCTTATCAAAAAAATCATCTTCTACATTTGAATTTTTAGGGTCAGAATTACTAATAACTATCTTTGCACCTTTTTTATCCATTCCATCTACAAATTTTGCAAGTTCTATTTGCTCTTTATCACTGAATAAGTTTTCAGTATATGCAGTAAAACTTGCCGTTTCCGTTAATGGTCTGTACGGCGGATCAAAATAAACAAAGGTATTTTGATCTATAAAATCTGACGAATTTCTATAATCTCCACAAACAATTTCTACATTTTGAAGCTTTTTAGATACAGCCCTAAGATTTTTTTCATCGCATATTAATGGATTTTTGTATGAACCCATAGGAACATTGAAAAGGCCTTTTTTATTAACACGGAACAATCCGTTAAAGCATGTTTTATTGAGAAAAATCATAAGCGCCGCTTTTTCAATATTTACGCTCTCATTTCCGTTAACTTTCAAATCATTGAAATGCTCACGCTTTGTTAGGTAATATGCTTTGCGTGTATCAGTATCTAATGGAATAAACTCTCTTTGCATTTTGTAAAGCAGATCTGTTAAATTGTCGATATGACTTCGTATCATACGATAAGTATTGATTAGCTCAGCATTAATATCACTTATATACACTTCTTTTAAGTCATATTTACTAAGTATGTCAAACAAAACCGCTCCACCGCCAACAAACGGTTCTGCATACCTTGTAATATTACCATCTGCAAAAGGATAATATTTTTCAATTTCTTTAAGAAGTTGACCTTTACCGCCAGCCCATTTAAGGAACGGTTTAACTGTTTTTTCTTCGCTTTTATTATATCTTGTTTTTCTTGCATCTGTTGGTTTTTGTGCCGAAACAGGTATAATCCACATATTGCCGACCATAGTTGCTTCTGCAATCCTTTGCTCTGAACAAAGAACAGCTACTCTTCTTTGAGAAATGCCCCATTTATCAGCAGCTTCTCTTGCTGACATGAATTCCATAATAAACCTCCGAAAAATACTCTAATGTAATTATATTCGATATCTAGAATAATAGCAATACCATTTTTCTCGATGCGTAATTTAATGTATATATGTAATTTTAATAGCAGAGGAAAACGCCCCACACTTTACTTATAAAGATAAATTATCCCTTCATTCACAAGCTCCTACTCGGTCAGCGACGCCGGTTGTTCAGCAGTTACATACAATTCAGCGATAATGCTTCGGCTTCTCAGATTTGACGACAATGCCGGAGAGGATAATATAAGCGCATAAGCCGAAAACAATCACGAATACAAAGAAAAATCCCGGAGCCCTGTATCATAGGGCTCCGGGATTTGTTTATGTCATTCCCACTCCACGGTGGCGGGGGGTTTAGAGGTTATATCATAGACTACGCGGTTGACATGCTCAACCTCATTTGTAATGCGGTTTGATACTTTGGCAAGGATATCGTAAGGTATCTTAGCCCAATCCGCGGTCATAAAATCATCCGTTGTGATGGCTCTTATGGCAATAAGATGATCATAGGTTCTGTGGTCGCCCATTACGCCGACGGTTCTTACATCGGGCAGGACGCAGAAAAACTGAGCAAGCTCCTTTTCATAGCCGTTCTTTGCCATTTCGTCACGCAGGACCCAATCGGCTTCCTGCAGTATTTTAATTTTATCGGCTGTGAGCTCGCCGATCACGCGCACACCGAGCCCGGGGCCCGGGAACGGCTGGCGCCACACAAGCTCCTTGGGGATGCCGAGCTTTTCGCCGACGCGGCGCACCTCGTCCTTAAACAAATCGCCAAGAGGCTCTATAATGCCCAAAAACTTTACATCCTCCGGCGTCTTTGCCTTGTTGTGGTGGGTTTTGATAACAGCGCTGTCCGCCTTATTGCCGGAAGCGCCGTCGCCGCTCTCAATCCTGTCCGGATAAATCGTGCCCTGCGCGAAAAAGGCGTTCCCGTCCGCTATTTTCCTGATCTCATCCCAAAAGACCTTAAAGAATTCGGCGCCTATTATCTTTCTCTTGCTCTCCGGGTCCGTTACGCCGGCGAGCGCGCCCAAGAATCGCTCCGCGCAGTTTACACGGATAAAATTCATATCAAAAAGGCTTGTAAAGGTGTTTTCTACAAAATCGCCCTCGTCCTTTCTCATAAGCCCCTGGTCAACAAAAACGCAGGTGAGCTGCTTTCCTACAGCTCTTGAGAGCAACGCCGCAGCAACAGAGGAATCCACGCCGCCGGAGAGACCCAAAATCACCTTTTTATCGCCGATCTGATCACGCAGCTTTTCAACTGCCGAATCAATAAAGCTATCCATGACCCAATCGCCCGCGCAGCCGCAAACCTCATACAGGAAATTGCGCAGAATCTGCGTACCGTATTCGCTATGGGTAACCTCCGGATGGAACTGCACGCCGTATATTTTTCTTTGCGTATCCTGCATTGCCGCGCAGGGGCAGTCGCCCGTAAAGCCAACCGTTTCAAATCCGCGTGGCGGTTCCGATATGTAATCCGTATGGCTCATCCAAACCGTGCTGCTTTCACTGACGCCCTTAAACAGCGGGGATTCCTTGGCATGAAGCTCTATCCTGCCGTATTCGGAAACCGGCGCGGTTTCCACCCTGCCGCCGAGCATCCACGCTATGAGCTGGCAGCCGTAGCATATGCCCAGCACCGGTATGCCGAGATCAAGAATATCCGCCGTATAATGCGGCGAGGACATATCATACACCGAATTCGGACCGCCCGTGAAAATTATGCCCTTATAGCCGTTCTTTTTTATCTGCTCGAGCGGCACGGTATACGGAAGTATCTCCGCATAAACATGATTGTCACGCACGCGGCGCGCGATAAGCTGATTATACTGACCGCCGAAATCAAGAACAAGAATTTTTTCCATAAAAGACCTCCTTACAGGCTGTTTCATCACCTTTGAAATATTATATACAATTTGCAAGATGATTGCAAGACGGTAAAACGGGCTGCGCCCGATTAAACGCAAAAAACTCCGCCACAAAAGGCGGAGCTTTTAGGATGGATTATTTGTTTCTGTAAATGATAGCCTCTCGTTCCGGGCCGTTTGAAACCATGGTGATCGGGTGCCCGATCTCTTTTTCTATAAATTCAACATAATCCTTTGTTTCCTGCGGCAGGTCATCATAGTTTTTGATGCCTTTTATATTGCAGTGCCAGCCCTTCAGGGTTTTATAGACGGGCTTGCATTTCTTTAGGGTCGGCGTGGTCGGGAAATCCTTTATGATTTTGCCGCCGAGCTCATAACCGACGCATACTTTTATCTCCTCAAGGTAGGAAAGACAGTCAAGGGCGGTCATAACAACCTGTGTTGCGCCCTGGCACTCTACGCCGTAGCGGGTGGCAACGCAATCAAACCAGCCCACGCGGCGCGGTCTGCCCGTAGTGGCGCCGAATTCGCCCTTATCGCCGCCGTGGATACGCAGCTCATGCGCCTCCGCCTCGTCCAATATCTCCGAAACGAATTCGCCCGCGCCCACTCCGCTTGAATAAGCCTTTGTTACAGTAATTATATCCTTTATTTCAGAAGCGGGTATTCCTGCGCCCACGCAGCCGTAGCCGGCAAGGGTAGAGGAGGAGGTAACCATTGGATAGATACCGAAATCCGGGTCTTTCAGCGTGCCGAGCTGACCCTCAAGCAGAATTTCCTTGCCCTCCTTCAGCGCGTTTTGGATATACGCATGCGTGTCACACATAAACGGCTCTATTTCTTTTTTATATTCCATACAAGTGTTATAAAGCTCGTTTTCATCCAGCAGCGGCTTGTTATATACATATTTGAGCGTAAGGTTTTTAAGCGTGCAGATATTTTTCAGCTTGGCTTTGAGCACATCATCGTCAAACAGCTCGTTTACCTGTATGCCTATTTTTGAAAATTTATCCGCAAAAAAGGGAGCAATGCCGCTTTTTGTTGAGCCGAACGCCGCTTTGCCGAGCCGCTCCTCCTCGTACTCGTCCAGCTTGATATGATAGGGCATAAGTATCTGGCAGCGGTCCGAAACAAGCAGCTTGGGATTGAGCCCCGCCTGTTTGATTCCGTTAAGCTCGGTTATAAATTTATTGATATCAAGCGCCACGCCGTTTCCGATTATGCAAACGGTGTTTTCACTGCACACGCCGCTGGGCATCAGGTGCAGGGCGAATCTGCCGTGCTCATTGATGATGGTGTGGCCGGCGTTTGCGCCGCCCTGAAAGCGAATCACGATATCCGCCTGCTGCGCGAACATATCCGTTATCTTGCCCTTGCCTTCATCGCCCCAGTTTGCTCCGACTATTGCTCTTACCATAATAAAAATTCTCCTTTTCAAAACGAGGGGCGCGCCCCGCGCTTATTAACATGCAAACGGGAACGGGGCAAACGCTCCATTCCCTATTCGATTATATCCTATATTAAAATTCAAGTCAATAACAAGTCTTAATTCAGCGGACTTTTTTCCGTTTCCTGCCGCTGATTTACGGCAACGGTATCCTTATTAAGACGCATGATGGGAATCATAAGCCCCGGAAGCCCCGCAAGCGAAGCCGCGTTGCTGACCGTCATTCTCAAAAACGGGAAAATCTGGTCAAAAGACTGCGTATGGATATCGGGCTTTTCATCCCCGTCGTCAAAGGTGAATTCCGCCGCCATTTCCAGGCGGATTTCAAACGGATTCAAATTAGAATCCGTAACGCGGAACTCAATGATGCCCACGCACCTTTTTGCGTCCTCCATATAATTGACATTATACTTCACCTGATTTTGCAGCTTGAGCTGTGTGCCGGACTTCACCCTGTTTTCAACCTCAAGCTTATTCAGCTTGTACCCTTTAAGCTGTACCATTGCACTACCTCCGATTTAAACTTTTTTATTTATAAAGAGCTGCATGCCTGCGCGTTTACAAGCTCCGCATCCCTATAACAAACCGGCTCCGCGGTATTGAGCCTTTTACGCCGACCGCTCTTTGTACCGGCAGACATAAATCAATTTTGCCTTCTGACAATTTCATATTCGCCGCCGTCAGGGCAGAAAAACCTGCATTTCCCGGAGTTGAGCCCCTGCAGAACCTGCACATATTCATCCTCGTCAAGAAGAGCGTTGCAAAACTCCTCGCCACTCAGCGCATCACACTGGTACCATCGGCAATTCTCACATAAAAGCTCCAACAAAATCCATCTCCGAAAAAAAGCCTATAAATATACTTACTGCAACAAATATTATACATTGAAGCATATTCAATATCAAGAATATTTTTCTGACAAATGCGTGAACACTGCGTTTTACTGTACTTTTGACACAGTAAAACGCGCCGCAAAAGCGGCGCGCGTCAAAAATTATTTTTCAAGATTGGCCTTAACTCTGTTGAGCTCTGCCTCAAGCTCTTCGGGAAGCGTATCGCCGAATTTGCCGTAAAGCTCCTCAACGCCTTCCAGCTCTGCCTTCCATGCGTCCTTATCAACATCAAGTATCTTTTCAAGATCCTCTTCGGTCATATCAAGACCTTCAAGATTGATATCCTCCGCCTTGGGAAGATAGCCGATAGCGGTTTCAACAGCGTCTACCTTGCCCTCACAGCGGTCTATGATCCAATCCAGCACGCGGAGATTATCGCCGAAGCCGGGCCACAGGAAATGGCCTTCATCGTCCTTGCGGAACCAGTTTACATTAAAGATCTTGGGCGCCTTATCCGGGTCAAGCGTTTTGCCTATCTCAATCCAGTGCTTCCAGTAATCGCCCATGTTGTAGCCGCAGAACGGAAGCATAGCCATGGGATCGCGGCGGACAACACCTACCGCGCCTGTTGCGGCGGCAGTTGTTTCAGAGCCCATAATGGAGCCGACAAATACACCGTGGTTCCAGCTTGTGGACTGGTATACGAGCGGCGTAAGCTTTGCGCGGCGGCCGCCGAATACGAATGCGGAAATCGGAACGCCCTGCGGATTCTCAAATTCCGGAGATATGCAGGGGCAGTTGGTTGCCGGCGCGGTAAACCTTGAGTTGGGGTGCGCACCGTTGTCGTCGGACTCCTTGCCGTTCCAAGGCTCGCCCTTCCAGTTTATTGCGTTCGTGGGCGGGTCATTGTCAAGCCCCTCCCACCAAACGGTGTTGTTGTCAAGATCGTGGCACACATTTGTAAAGATCGTGCCCTTCTTTGTTGCCGCGAGCGCATTCGGGTTTGATTTCTCGTTTGTGCCGGGCGCAACGCCGAAGAAGCCGTTTTCGGGGTTGATGGCGTAAAGTCTGCCGTCCGGACCTTTTCTTATCCACGCGATATCATCGCCGACGCACCATACCTTATAGCCCTTTTTCTTATATCCCTCCGGAGGAATGAGCATGGCAAGGTTTGTTTTGCCGCAGGCGCTCGGGAAAGCGGCGCAGATATACTTGATGTCTCCGTTCGGCTTTTCAAGGCCGAGGATGAGCATATGCTCCGCCTGCCACATCTCGTTTTTGCCGAGGTAGGAGGCTATGCGAAGCGCAAAGCACTTTTTGCCGAGAAGAACATTGCCGCCGTATGCGGAGTTGACGGAGATGATCGTATTATCCTCCGGGAACTGGCATATCCATCTTTTTTCCGGATCAACATTGCATTTGCAGTGCATACCGCGTACCCAGTCGTCAGAATCGCCGAGCGCGTCAAGCACAGCCTTGCCCACTCTTGTCATGATATTCATATTGAGCACAACATAAATAGAATCCGTAATCTCAATACCTATCTTTGAAAACGGAGAGCCGACAGGACCCATGGAATAAGGAATGATGTACATGGTTCTGCCCTGATAGGAGTCCTTTGCGATATCATAAAGCATCTCATACGCCTTAACGGGATCCATCCAATGGTTTGTGGGGCCCGCGTCTTTTTCCTCGCGGGAGCAGATGAGCGTTCTGTCCTCTACTCTGGCAACGTCGTTTACAGCCGTTCTGTGAAGATAACAATCGGGGAGCAGTTCTTCGTTAAGCTTGATCATTTCCCCGGTTTCAACAGCCTCAGCTTTAAGAGCGGCAATCTGCTCGTCTGAACCGTCTATCCACACAATTTCCGACGGCTTGAGAAGCTCTGTTTTTTCATCAAGCCACGCCAGGAGAGACGGATTTTTGGTAAGGTTTGTTTCCATATTTATTCTCCTTTATAAAAAATTAACTATTTTTAGGCAAACGCCAATCGCTTGTTTGCCAATATTATTATAACAATTTTTTCCTGGATTTCAATAGCTATACTATACTAATTCACTAAAATTTAACACTATCAATTGGCATATTTGCATAAGCGTTAAGATTGGCAGCCGCGCGTACCCCGCTTTTAAATTCATAATAGCCCTGGGCGGCAACCATTGCGCCGTTATCGCCGCAATATTTCAGCTCCGGCATATACAATTTGATATTCCGCTGCCCGCAGAGCCTGCCGCACGCACTTCTGAGCAGGGAATTTGCGGAAACGCCCCCCGCGAGGACTATTTTTTTGTACCCGTAATTTACCGCCGCTTTTTCAAGATTGTTTACAAGGCATTCCACAACAGCCCTTTGGTAAGAAGCCGCAAGATCTGCGGCATCAATTTCCAAGCCCTTCTGCGCGGCGTTGTTCAAGGTGTTTAAAACAGCGGTTTTCAGCCCGCTGAATGAAAAATCATACGGGGCGCCGTCCACCTTCGGGTGCGGAAAGGAATAGGCGCTGTCGTTTCCGTGCCTGCTTATCTTATCTATGCTGACGCCGCCGGGATATTCAAGCCCCATGGCTCTGCCCGCCTTGTCAAGCGCCTCTCCCGCGGCGTCGTCACGCGTTTTTCCTATGACTTTATATTCGGTATAGCTGTTCACCGCAACGATATGCGAATGTCCGCCGCTCACAACAAGGCTCAAAAACGGCGGCTCCACATCCGAGCTCAGATAATTCGCGGCGATGTGCGAGCGCAGATGATGCACCGGAACAAGCGGCTTGCCTGCCGAAACCGCCAGGCCTTTCGCAAAGCTTACGCCGACGAGCAGCGCACCGATAAGCCCCGGGGCATATGTTACGGCAACGGCGTCAATATCGCTTACCGTGCAGCCCGCCTGCGCAAGCGCCTCAGCCGCAACCCCGCTAATCGCCTCCGCATGGCGGCGGGACGCTATTTCGGGCACGACGCCGCCGTAAAGCTTGTGCTCCTCCAGCGACGAGGCAATTATATTTGATTTCACCTTTCTTCCGTCCTCAACTACGGCGGCGGCAGTTTCATCGCACGAGGACTCAATTCCCAGCACAAGCACCGCGGCTCCCCCTTTCAACAGCGTTTCTTTTCATGATCAAGGCGTTTTCCGTGGGCTCCGAATAATAATCCCTGCGCACGCCCGTATCGCGAAAGCCGAACGAACGGTAAAGCGCGATTGCGGCGGCGTTGCTCTCCCGCACATCCAGAAAGACCTCTCCGTGCGCGTCCTCAAGGCTTCTTTCGAGCATGGCGCGCGCTATACCGCGCTTTCTGTACTGCGGCAGAACGCCGACGCGCACAATATCCGCCTCTCCCGTTAAAACATGCAGCACAATAAAGCCGACCGCGCTGCCGTTTTCCACCGCAACATAAAAATGAGAAAAACTGTTTTTCAGCTCTTCGGCTATTGTATTTTCGTCCCACGGCTTTGAAAAGCACGCCTTTTCAATAACCGCAACATCTTTTATATCTTGATCTGATATCCTTTTAATTTCCATAGCCCGAATCAATGCGCGTCATACCAGGTTCTGCCTATATTCCCGTCCGCAACAAGGCGCACCCTGAGCGCGCACGCGTTTTCCATTTCTTCCTTTACTATAGCAAGCGCCTTTTCCGCCTCTTCAAGCGGTGATTCAACAATCAGCTCGTCATGGACCTGAAGAATCAGGCGCGATTTCATATTTTCCTTTTCAAGGCGCTCGTCCACACGGATCATAGCAATCTTTATGATATCCGCGGCAGTGCCCTGAATGGGCATATTCCTTGCCACCCTTTCGCCGAACGCGCGCTGCATATGATTGGACGAAGCAAGCTCCGGCAAATACCTTCTGCGGCGGAAAAGCGTTTCCGAATAGCCGTTTTCCTTAGCGGCTTCAATCATTTTATCCATATAGGCGGCAACGCCGGAAAAATGGCTCAGATAGCCGTTTATATAATCCCTTGCCTCTTTAACGGATACACCTATATCCTTGGCAAGGCTGAACGCCCCGATTCCGTAAACTATGCCGAAATTAACGGCTTTCGCGCGGGAGCGCAGAAGCGGCGTTACCATATCCGCGGGCAGGCCGAACACCTGCGCGGCAGTCGTTTTGTGTATATCCTCCGAATGATTGAAGGCGTTTATCATATTCTCATCGTCCGCAAGGGCGGCGAGCACACGCAGCTCGATTTGGCTGTAGTCCGAATCTATAAGCGTACAGCCGCTGCCGGCAACAAAAAACCGGCGCATTTCCCTGCCGAGCTCGGTTCTTATGGGTATATTCTGAAGATTCGGTTCCAGGGAAGATATCCTGCCCGTGCGCGTTTCCACCTGGTTGAACGAGGTGTGTATCCTGCCGTCCGGCGCAATGACCTTCAGGAGCCCGTCGCAATAAGTGGATTTCAGCTTGGAAAGGCTTCTGTATTCCAGGATAAGCTTTACGATGGGATAATCCGGCGCAAGCTCCTCAAGCACCTCCGCCTTTGTTGAATAACCGCTTTTTGTTTTCTTTTTGCACGGTATCTTCATTTCCTCAAACAAAACAACGCCGAGCTGCTTGGGTGAATTGATATTGAATTCTCTGCCCGCCTGAGAATAGATTTCGCCTACAAGCTCGTCTATCCTTGCGCCGAGCCTTTCGCCGAATTCCCGTATGCCTTTTTCATCAACGGCAAAGCCCGCCGTTTCCATTTTTGCAAGCACTCTGGCAAGCGGCAGCTCAATATCGTGCAGCAGAGCCGTTTGCTGCGCGGCTTCCAAAAGGGCGTCCGTTTTTTCAAACAGCAAGGGGAGCGCCACGGCATACGGCGCGCCGGCTTTTGCGCACTCGCTTTCGCTTTCCGGAAGCTTTATACCGTATTCAAGGCAAAGATGGTCTATATCGTAATTGCTGTCCGACGGGCGCAGAAGATATGCGGAAAGCATAAGATCTCCGCGCACATTTTTGCAGCAGGTTCCGTTTTCCGCCGCAAGGCGGTGAAGGTATTTGGTATTATACGAATACTTGGAACAGCCGCTTTCAAGCAGCCTGAGCGCAAAATCCGCAAAGCCCGCCTGCTCCTCGTCCGCAATACAGACTGTGCTGCCGTCTGCAATATAAAAGCGCGTTATCCTGCTGCCGTCCATGTCAAACAGGAAATACAGAGGGTCTTTAAATTCAAAATCCGCAAGATTTTCTATTTGCTTTGCACAGAAGCGCAACGCCTGTTCCGTCTGTTCAGGCGCAACCGCCTGCTGCGCACTGAGCCCGAATTTATCTATCAGGCTGTAAAGCTCATATTTTGCAAGCAGCGGCGCCGCCGCAGAATTGTCGCCGGGAATGTAAGAGCTGATTTGCGTGTCAACGGGAGCGTCTGTGCGTATCGTGCCGAGGTCAAGGGAGAGATACGCCTTTTCCTTATCACGGGCAAGCTTTTCCCGCACGCCTTTTTTAATGTCTATGGTTTCCAGATTTTCATATATATTATCTATCGTGTGAAATCTTTGGATGAGATCAAGCGCGGTTTTCGCACCCACGCCCGCAACGCCCGGAATATTATCGCTTGAATCGCCCTGCAGCGCCTTTACCTGAATAAGCTCCGCCGGCGTTATGCCGTATTCCGCCTTGATGGCGCTTTCGTCATAGATATCGGTAACCGGCCTGCCCGCCTTTGTATGCGCAAGCAGAACCTTTACGCCGCCGTAGGCGAGCTGCAGTGAATCGCGGTCCCCTGTTGCTATAAAGCACGCATTGCCTGTGCTGCGGCACGCTTCGGCAAGGGTTCCGAGTATATCGTCCGCCTCCCAGCCGGCGCATTCAACCGTCTTTATACCGAGGGAATGAAGAATATCCTTGAGTATGGGCATCTGCACCTTCAGCTCATCGGGCATAGCATGCCGACCCGCCTTGTACTGCTCGTATTTCTCATGCCTGAAGGTGGGGGCATGGACATCAAAGGCTACGGCAACGGCGTCCGGCTGCGCGGTTTCCTTTAATTTTAACAGAATATTGAGAAAGCCGTATACGGCATTTGTATATATTCCGCTTTTTGTGGACAACAGCTTGATGCCGTAAAACGCGCGGTTTACTATACTGTTGCCGTCCAAAACAAGAAGCTTCAAAAAAATCACCTGCCAAAAATCAGAAACGCTTTAAAAAACCGGCTTTCATTAGGATACCCCGTGAAAGCCGGATATGAACAGCTGTATTTATATTATTCGGTAACGCCCTCCGCGCCGTTCTTATCAAACATACAGCAGGTTTCTATCATAATCGAAATGCCTGCCTCTATAGCCTCCGGGCGAAGATTTTCCGGCGTGTCCAGACGCGTGTGATAATACCTCGGCGGAGCCGGGTCCATAGCCGCAAAGCCCGTTGCCGGAATACCGCGCTGCGTGAAAGCGGCAGCGTCCGAGCCGCCTATGTAGATGGATTCATACTTAACATCAAAGCCGCAGTTCGCGCAAGCGTCGTGAACAAGCTCCTTGACGCCCTTGTGGTGGCGGAGCGTGCCCGAAAGGTCTCTGTCATAAACAGCCATCGTTTCAAGATCCCTGAAAGTATCTATCGCGATAACCGCGGTGGGGATATCCTTTAACTCCTTTTCATGCGCCTTTGCATACGCCTTTGCGCCGCGCAGCCCTGCCTCCTCGGAGCCGGAGCAGATAAGCACAACCTCCGTATTTTCAAAGCGGACGCCGGCCTCATCAAGCGCCTTTATGGTTGCCATGCCCACATAGCAGCCGGAAAGATTATCGGAAGCGCCGGGAACAGATTTCGTCCAGCTCTGGAAAAAGAGGAATGCAAATTCAAACGGAATGAATACGCAGGAAACAACAAAGAAAGTGATAAAGAACCATTTGGGGCTCTCAATGCTCACCGCCGCGGAGCCTTTGCCGACAATCAGGCACACAAGAGCAAAAACCGTATCCACAACAAGCCCTACAACAGCGGGTATCTCAACAAAAAGCTTTGCCTGAAGACCGCCTAAAAGATAATTCAGCTTCCATTCAAACTGGGAATCGGAATGGCCTACCATGATGATTCTTTTTTTGACCTCGCCGCTCGGCTTTCTTACCGCGATCATATTATGCGAGGTCTGCTTCGGGAAAAGGAAGTCATCAAACTGCTTATACATTAAAAATTCAAATATAAGCGGAACAAACGCAAGAACGCAAAGGATAAGCGCCGCGACGGGGCTTGCGAACCAGTTTACGAAAACGCTGGCAATGCCGCAAGCAACCGTAAAGGGGATAAAGCCCATAAAGCCCTGGCGGTGAAGCGTGAATTCCTCTATTTTCGTTTCTTCACAATAGTTTTTCATATCCTTTTGGAACCACTGCTGCGCGCGGTGCTCCTCAGGGGAGCCGGGCTTTCTGGGTCCGATCTTATTGCAGATCTTCGTGATTCCCTTGACGGCATATTCGGTTTGACGCTTTATGTCATAATCCTTGCCGTATTCAAGTGCGATTTTCATAATATCAGGTCTCCTAAAAAACAATTATATGATATTTTAACACATTAAATCGTTTTTTACAACGAAATTAATAAACAAAATACATGCCGAAAACCGGCGGTTCATTATGACAAATGATGAATAAACAAGCCGGAGAGCAGCTTGGGCTCAAACCATGTGGATTTGGGCGGCATAATCTCGCCCGCGTCCGCTACCGCCATAAGCTCCTGCACCGTTGTGGGATACATGGAAAACGCAAGCGTCATATCGCTTCCCGCGCGCCTTTCAAGCTCCGAAAGCCCCCGTATGCCGCCTATGAAATCAATCCTGTCATCATTTTGGGGGTCTTTGATGCCCAAAACAGGGTCAAGCAGATTGTTTTGCAGCACGGAAACATCCAGCGAATCAACGGGATTCGCGTCATTTATGATTTTATCCCGCGCCTCCAGAGAATACCATTTTGAATCCAGATACATTCCGAAGGTGTGTTTTTTACCCGGCGAATACGGCTCTTTTTCCATATGCACGCAAAACGAATCGGCTATTCTGCCCAAAAATTCCGACGTGGTAAAGCCGTTGAGGTCTTTGACCACCCGGTTATAATCCATAATCTCCAAATCGGAATCCGCAAACGCCACCGCAAGGAAAAAGTTGAACTCCTCCTCTCCCGTGCAGCCGGCGTTTTCATATCTTTTCATCTGCCCGACGCGGACGGCCGATTCACAGCGGTGGTGCCCGTCCGCAATATAAAACGCCTTTACATCTCTAAAAAGCGCCGAAAGCCTTGCGATCTGCGCCTCGTCGTCAATGACCCAAACGGTTTGAACGGCGCCCGCCGCCTCAAAATCATAAACAGGGGCATGGCTGTTCGCGTATGAATCCAAAATAGCCGATATTTCCTCGTTTTTCCTGTATGTCAGGAATATAGGACCGGTATTCGCGTTTGTGGTATTTACATGGCGGATTCTGTCCGCCTCTTTCTTCGCAAGCGTTTTTTCGTGTTTTTTGATTACATTGTTCATATAATCGTCTATGGAGGCGCAGCCCGCAAGCCCGGTCTGCACCCTGCCGCCCATCTTCTGCCTGTAAATATAAAAGCACGGCTTTTCATCCTGAACCAGCGCGCCGCTCTTTTCAAGCTTTAAAAGATTTTCGCGCGCCTTTTCGTAAACCGCCTCTTCGTAGGGGCTTGTACCGGGAGGAAAATCTATTTCCGCCCTGTCTATATGCAAAAAAGACAGCGAATTGCCCCGAACTGCCTGCCGCGCCTCCTCACTGCTCATAACATCGTAAGGCAAAGCGGGGATCAGGCGCTGATATTGTACGGCAGGGCGAAACGCCCTGAAAGCCCTGAAAACAGCCAAAAATACCGCCTCCGCTTATTTCTGATTTTTTTCGTAAATGATTTTCAGCCCTTCAAGCAGCAAATCATTATCTACAACAGCGGGAATCCTCAGATGCTTTGCGATCGTGCCGCCGAGCCCGCCTGTGATGATCACGGTTGCCGTTTCGCCCAATTCCTCTTCAAACCGCGCAACCATGCCCTCAATCATAGCCGCAGCCCCTATCACGGAGCCGCACTTCATGGCGTCCGCCGTGTTGGCGCCTATGATTTTTGAAGGCGCCGAAATATCCGTTTGGGAAAGCAGCGCCGCACTGCTTGAAAGCGCGTTCAGAGCCGTTTTGATGCCGCACATGATCGCGCCGCCGAGATGCGCGCCGTTTTTATCGATAACGGACGCCGTCGTCGCCGTGCCTATATCGAAAACGATTGCCGGAAGCGGATATTTATTGATTACCGCGACATCTCCGGCAACAAGATCCGCCCCCAGTTCGGCAGGGTTGTCAAGCTTTATGTTCAGACCCGTCTTTATTCCGGGGCCAACCACAAGCAGCTCCGCCCCGCAAACGAGCCTCGCCGCTTTTTTTATCGTGCGCACAAGCGACGGCACAACGCTTGAAACGATGCCGCCCGTAATATTGCTTATGCCGTTGAGGTCAAGAAATGTTCTCAGCTTCATTGAAAACTCAATAACCGTTTCTCCCGTATTCGTGGAAAGCCTGCCGCTGCACGCCAGCTTATCCCCGTCCCATACGCCGAGCACAATATTGGTGTTTCCCACATCAGCAACAAGAATCATAAAACTACCGCCTTTCTTTCGTGCGCCGCACTTATACGGATTATTATATTATAAAACGGATTCAAAGTAAAGAAAAAAAGCGGCCCGCACAATGCGGACCGCTCAGCGTGTCAAAAAAGGTAATTATTGTATAAAGAAGCGTATCCTGACACGC
>CAYOPQ010000033.1:0-19567 GCA_964405895.1 uncultured Bacteroides sp.
GCCGTTTAACATAAAAAACAATAACTGTTGCGCGTTCCGGGCGACTTTATCGGCAGTCTAAAGCGCCGCTTCAATCCGAAGCGGTGCTTGTTTTGTGGCATTATGGGTTACCCGTTTAGGTACAAAGGTTTTTACATCGACCGATTTTATAAATGCTTTTTTAATTTAAATATTGTATGTTTTAACAATTTTTTCAGCGTACGCGGAAAATATGTGATTTTACGACCGATGCGCAGACTTTTGCTGTTTTCCAATTTTTTATAACGCAACGCAAGGTCATTATATGCCTTTGTTTGTATCTGCGCGTCGTTTTCCAGTTTCTTATAACGCAAAGCAAGGTCGTTATATACCGCTGCTTGCGTATAGCCGGTAGATATATAATCGTGCGGCTGCCATTCCGCGCAAATTGATACAATCTGCCCACTTTTTACGGCACGAGTTAACAAAAACGGCTTTTTGTGCCATACTGATTTAACGGAATGGAATATGGTTTCATCATTGACGATCAGTGAGGTGAAATCAATCCATGCGGGAAGATCGTTGCCGTTTTTATCCCTAACATCAATACCTCTTAAGGCTATAGAGAGATTACCTGCGTTTATACATTTAAAAACGATTTTCAACTTACCTGCCTGTGATTCTATGATGTATCCTTTTCCCCCTTGTGAAAACCAAGACGGCATTTTTATTTTTACGCGGCGATCCGTTATTTCCGTAAACTCCAAATCATTGGTACAATTGCCGGCAGAGGACGCAAGCGATTTGTTTTTTATATCGATCCTTGCGGTTATATAGCTGTCTAAGTTAAAAGAAGTGCTGAATATTTCTGACAGGCAGTCGTTTTTATTTTGAAAATCTGCAAAAAACGCAAAAGCATTGTTATTTAGCCCTTCGTTTGCGTATACTGCTTGTAGAACAGTACTGACTGCAATTACCGCGTAAGCGTGTTCAAAAGGTTGATATTTTTTTGTTTGCATATCCCGGGAAACCCAGTTGTAGACTTCTTCATCATACTGCGTGAGAAAAGTGCCCTTTGTGCGTGCAGAATAAAATATGTTTTTTACCTGAGCCGAAACTTCTTCCCGCGAAGCAATGAATTTTTCTTCCGGAGTAACAGTACAATCCTGTGGTTCGTTTTTACAAACAAATGCGCTTTGAGCAGTTGTTTCTGCCTTAACAAACGGAAACGCGTGGTTTATAGATTCGGCGTGTTTTATTGTTTTAGGATCAATGCTGCGGTTTCCCTCAAACTTAAAATCCAGCAGCTTTTTATTATAACGGTTAAAAATAACGGCGATAAGCAGATTCCTATCAGGGCAATTATCGTCAGAAAGTTTTAATTTATGAAGCAAGGGGTCAAGCAGCGGGCAGTAATATATTGAACCGCCTATGTAATTTTCAACCGTGCTTTTCCCGAAATGGTTGCGGCATCGTGTTTCTCTGTAAAGATTTAAAGCTAAATCCGATTCATTTATGCTGCGGCCGAAGACGGAGAATTTCTTTTTTATTCCGGCAAAAGTCAAATCCAAAACAGAGCGGATTGAGCGCTCAAACCGTGCTCGGTTTCCTGCAGAAAAGACACGACTTCTGTTAACGCAGGTTTCTGTGTAATCTTTTTCACTCATTTTCCAGTAAGCTCTTACACATTCACCGCCTGCGCCGCTGAAATAGTGGCACTTTGGAACATAGCAGCCATCATACCTGAAATACATCTGCTGATGAAAAGTCAATTTAAGATAAAAAGAAAAATTTAAAATATCGTTTGTTGTTTGGGGTATTTCTTTACAATGAAGATTTTCTATTTTGTTTAAAACAACATCATAAAAACGGCTTATCGCTGTGGCTATTTCAAAATCTTCTTTATGTGTATGCAGCCCGTCATTTATAGATTTTACATAGATTTTATTAAGATCAATATCCGCACCTTGTGCAAGCAAAAATGTCAGCCGTGAATCAAAGCCGCCGGAAAGATCTATTCTTATGTTCTGAGATTTTAAAGTGCTTATATAGCTTGTCCAATTCTTATACCATCTGTCCAGTATTGCCATACCTTCCGGGGAATTCAGTTCTACCGTATTTTCCTCATAATCAATATAGCTTATATTTAATTCCTTTTTATTTATATTTATCTCAACTACCGCACTGCGGTCAAGTTCCTGTATTTCATTTACCATTGTTTCGGAATAGGCAACGGAACATAGGCTGGAAACAACCAGGAAATCTGCATACGCGCGGTTAAAAGAAATATGATGTGTTTTTTTTACTTTGTCCAATAAGTAAAGAAAGGAATTGCTTAAAGCGAAATAATCGCCATCTTTATAAAGGTAAATTCCATAGCTGCCCATAAAATCCTGAATCAGTGTGATTTTATCAGGATCTCTCTTTAAATACACAAATCCGCCGCAGGAAGCTCGCTTTGGAAAATCAGCATACTCGGGGGGGGGTATAAGGGCAGATTGTTGAAACAGGGCTTCAATTTCCTCAGTGCTCTGGATAAGTTTTCCGTCAATCACGGCAAAACCGTAAAATTCTGTTGAAACACAGTCAAGTGAATCGGAATCAATAAAAAAGAAATTCTTATCAAGACTGAGCGGAGATACTTGTTTATCATGATTTTTCATCTGCTTTTTCCTTTCGACAATAATAAGAGCTTTTGTTTTCTGTGTGATGCAGCAAACTTTATTGGAAATTCTTTTTATTCCGCAAGGCAGCCGTCCATTGCCTTTAAAATGGCGGCTTTATCCATATCCCTGCCTATAAAGACGATTTTGTTTATACGGTCGCCGTATGTATCGTCCCACGCGGCGGCAATATCCGGATTCATCTGCAAGATCTGGCGCTTTTCCCTTTCGGGAAAGCAGGCGATCCATTTGCCGTCGTCCGTAGCGGTCTTTTGCTTGCCGCTCTGTTCAAAGATATAAGCGGTATCGGGATCTTCCTTTATCCAAAACAGGCCCTTTGCGCGAATGACTTCCTTTGGCCAGTTCGCAAAAACAAATTCCTCGAATTTCTGCTTTGAAAACGGCTTTACATTTTGGTAGACGAAGGTGGAGATGCCGTATTCCTCCGCCTCGCCCTCGTCGTGGTGGTGATGGTGATGCTCGTGTTCATGCCCGTCGTGCCCGCCGTGCGCCTCTTCCGAATTTTCACCCTCGCCGCGCATTGCCTGTATCCAGCCCGCGCTTTCAAGTATTTTTTCATAATCAAAGCGGCCGGTTGAAAGGATTTCGCCGACATCTACCTTGCCGTAGGTTGTTTCTATGATCTTTGCCTGCGGCTGGAGCGCTTTGATCACGGCAAGCACCTTTTCCTTGACTTGGGGTGTGACCTCGTCCACTTTGTTCAGAATGATTGTGGTGCAGTATTCGATTTGCTGAACAAGCAGGTTTTCAATATCCTCCTCGTCCATCTCTTCTTTCAGAAGCGAATCGCCGGCGCCGAACTCATCCGCCATGCGCTTTGCGTCTACCACGGTCGTGATATTGTCAAGATACGCAACGGCGGGCAGATTTACGGAGGGGTCCGTGCCGTCCAGCATACAGATAGAGCCGGCAATGGGTCCCGGCTCGCATATGCCGGAAGCCTCTATCAAAATATAATCGAATTTTTTGCTTTGGGCAAGGCTGATGATCTGCTTCATGAGGTCTACCTTCAGTGTGCAGCAGATACAGCCGTTTGAAAGCGGCACAAGGTTTTCATCCTTCTGCGTTACGGCGCCGCCCTTTTGTATCAGGGAAGCGTCTATATTAACCTCGCCGATATCGTTTACGATAACGGCAACCTTGTAGCCCTCCTGATTTGAAAGCACATGGTTTAAAAGCGTTGTTTTACCTGCGCCCAGATAGCCGGTAAGCAGCGAAACGGGCACAAGTCCTTTTTTGTGAGCCATATTTCCATCTCCTTGTTTTCTGTTTAAATACTCATTTTTTACAATTATATGATAACACCGCTGTCAACCCCTGTATTCGTGAAAACGCGTATAGGCGGTTGAGTCCAGCGCGCTTTTCAGCACATTTGCCGCGCTGCGCTGAAGCTCCGCAAGCGTTATGCCGCCGCTGTCGCCCAAGGATTCAAGCAGCGTTCCGTCCGGCTTCCTTCTTCCAGTTCTGCCGCCGCCGGGCATAAGCAGGTCCACCTGCGCCCTTACCCGATACGCGTTGCCGCGGATATTCGGGAAATCCGGGCTGGTTCCCTTTTGCATCCACCAATCGGTCATAACATTTCCGGCGTAGCCCCATTCGTTCCTTAAAATGCCCGTGCACAGCTCGTAATTGTAATGGCTGTAAACGCCGTTGATTTTGTTATAGGAGGTCATGAGGTTTTTGGGCTTTGCCTCTTTAACACATATCTCAAAGCCCTTTAAATAAATTTCCCTTAACGCGCGCTCTGACACGCGCGAATCGCATTTTGTTCTGGCAAACTCCTGGTTGTTGCAGGCAAAATGCTTTGGGCAGGCGGAGCCGCCGAGGCTCTGTATGCCGCGCACAGCCGCCGCAGCCGTTTTGCCGGTGACATAGGGGTCTTCGGAGTAGTATTCAAAATTCCTGCCGCAAAGCGGGTTTCTGTGAATGTTCATACCGGGCGCCAGCAGAACATCGCTTCCCCTTTTCAGCATTTCCGCCGCTACGGCAGAGTAAAGCGTCTCAACAAGCGCCGTATCGAACGCGCACGCAAGCAGGGAGCCGATGGGAAGAAGCGCGCATTTGGCGCTCAGGCGTATGCCAGACGGCCCGTCCGTGGTGATGACGGGCGGAACGCCCCTGTCTCTCAGGGACTGCAATACGCCGCAGTACGCGCCCGCGTTTCCCGCCGCGCCCAAGGCGCTGTTCATCGTGTAATCGCCGCGCGTGATCGCCTCAAGCTCTTCCAGGCTGAGCGTGGAAACAAAAGCCTCAAGGCTTTCTCTGCCGTCCGCCACATCGTAAAATGTAATGCTGTTCCGGCAGGAGGGCGGCACGGCGGACGGCAGCCCGTCCGTAATTTTCTGCCTGAGCGCCGTTTTCCTGCGCGGGCAGGGTCTTTTTACCGGAATATACCCGCTTATACCCTTTACGGGATTTATAATGTCAAACGCTTCGGACGGCGCAAGATTTTCGGAAAGCTGCTCGTAAAGCGCTGGCTGCTCCTGATAATAGGAATAAACCTCGCGCGCGCTGTTTACCGCTTTTCCGATAAAGAATTTATGCGCGCCCTGCTGGAGCACATACGCGCCGGAGCTGCCGTAAACGCCCTTCGCATCATAAGAAGTAAGCTGGTACATGGAAACATAAAGCTCCCGCGCACATTCCTCGCCCGGCTGTAAAAGCGCCGTTTTGCCGAACGCCGCAAGCTCGCGCAGCGGGTTGCCGAGAAGCCCCTGCGGCTTTTCAAGATAAAGCATAAACGGCGTTTTGCCGGCTCTGCCGCCCGTGTTTTTTACCGTTATATCAAAAATGAACCCGTCTTTACAGGGCCTTGCGCCTTTGCAGGCGATTTCAAAATCCGTGTAACTGAGACCGAAGCCGAACGGGAAAAGAACGCTGCCGCCAGCAAAGGTTTCAAAATAGCGGTAGCCCACATAAATATCCTCGGTATAACTGTTGTACTCTTTGCCGCCGAAATCCCCGGCGCTCGGGTAATCGCCGTATTTCTTCGCAACGGTGTCCGCAAGCGCGCCGCAGGGGTTCGCCTTGCCGCACAGCAGGTCGGCTGCCGCCGTTCCGCTTTCCTGACCGCCCTGCCACAGCAGGAGCACGGCGCCTATTTTATCCCCGTATTCCGCAATCCACGCCATATCCATGATACAGCCTATGTTGAGCAGCACAACGGTTTTTGAAAATGACGCCGTAACAGCATCCAAAAGGCGGCGCTCATCGTCGGTAAGGTACCAGCTGCCCTTTTCAAGCACGCAGTCCCTGTCCTCGCCTGAGGAACGGCCGATTACCGCAACCGCGCAGTCGGATTCCGCCGCGGCAATGCGTACATCTGCCGCGTCTATCGGCATTTCCGGGTAAAAGCGCGGCCACATTCCCCAAACCGCGTCTTTGATACGGTTTTCCGGCTCGGCGCACCATTTTTCATATTTTTGGGCAAGGCGCTCGTTCAGCGCCAGGCTGCCGCACGCCCGTATGCCGTCCAGCAGATTGATTTCATAGGGTCTGTTCACCTCTCCGCCGGAGCCGTATCCCGTGTAAAACCAGTTTACCTGCACCCTGCCGAAAACGGAAACGCGTTCCTTGTTTTCAAGCGGAAGAACGCCGTTGTTTTTAAGCAGCACGGCGCCTTCCGCGGCGGCTCTTGCAAACAGCTCTGCATTGCTTTTATCCGTTTCGCCGTCTGTATCCGCCTCTGTTTTCTTTTGAGAAACGGAGGTCAGCGTTTTAAAATAATCCGCCGCGGCGTTTATGTGTTTTTCAAGCTTGCTGAACATAAAGAATACCTTTCTGCCGTATTTTTCTTCGTAATATATCATATCAAATATCAGCGGATACTGCAACGGGAAAATAGAAAGGCGCTGTCCTCTTCACAGTGCGATTTAGTCGTTTGCAAGCATTTCATAGTTTGAATCTGCTTTCGTTTTTAAAAAGACCCGGACGGGTTTGTTCTGTACTTTGCAATGCTCAATAACAAATTTTGTTCCTCTTGATTGCCCGCCCCAAAACGCCAGTACCTTATCGGCGCAGTCGATAATCTGTAAATTCCGTTTGAGCGGCGCGCCTCTGCCGTACCTTTTATATTCGGGCAGAAACTCGGTGAGCTTGAGTCCCTTTGCTTTTGCATACGCTCTTGCGCAGGCGTCAATTCCTTTTGCCCCGCCGGACACGATCTCGGTGGCTTCTTCGGGCAGATACAGCCCTAAATTATCTACCGTTAAATTTCTTGAGCCGATGACTGCAACTTTCATATCGCTTCCTCCGATTAACTATATTGAGTTAATTATAAAATTATTCAAATCTAAATTCAACTCAAATGAGGTAATCTTATCAACTCAAAATGGTTAGACTAAATTCATAGAATGAAATTGGAGTCTATCTATGAATATTGGAGAAGCGGTAAAAGAGCGCATTTTGGAACTGTGTTCTGAGCGGAACATCACAATAAATAAGCTGGGTACCATGAGCGGCGTTACGCAGTCTACCATCAACAACATTGTCAGCGGTCGGAACAACAGCACGACAATAGCAACTATTAAGAAGCTGTGCGATGGTTTGGATATTACGATTGTCGAGTTCTTTACATCGGATGTTTTCAATCATTTGGAACAAGAAATCAAATAGGAATTTCAGATGAGTTATCCGCAGTGATAGCTCATCTTTTTTGTCCCTTCAGTAAAGATCTCCTCGCTTCCCGCCCGCAAAATGCGAAATCCGGCTCGATTTCCCGGCAGTCCGCCGGCGCGTTTTAATACCATTACTCTTTTTTATACGATAAAAAGGAGCTGCCGAAGCAGCTCCTTTAATCTTATTTAAGGAATCCCTTGACGATCTGCGTTTCGGCTTCCTCGTGCGAAAGCCCCAGCGTCATGAGTTTGACGATTTGCTCGCCGGCGATTTTACCGATAGCCGCCTCATGTATCAGGGTAGCGTTTACATCGTTTGCTATGATTTCCGGCATGGATTTAACAAAACCGTTTTCCATAATGATTGAATCACATTCCGAATGGCCGCTGCACTCGGCGTTGCCGTGGAGCGCCGAATAAAACTCCTGCTTGGAATTGCCCTTCGCAACAGAGCGGGAGCTGATCTCCGCGCCGGAACGGTCGCCGTTGAGCTCAACCGTGAAATTTGTAGTTGCGGTCTGATTGCCGCTTGTCATAATCTTTTCTTTTATGACAAGCTGCGCGTTTTCCTTGAGGTCCGCGTTTGTTACGCGCTTTGTGGAGTCGACGCCCTCGATCTGAACGGTCTCCATTTCAAGATACGCGCCCTTTTCGAGGTGGACGACGGTGACGGGGTTGAGCACCCTCTCTCCGCTGCCGTTGCCCTCTCCGTAATGCTTTTCAACATAGCGCACCTTTGCGTTCTTGCCCACATGGAAGGTGTGGATGCCGTCGTGCTGCGAAAGGTGCTCGCCGTCGTTATGGATCCCGCAGCCCGCGATGATATCCACATCCGCGCCGTCGCCGATATAGAAATCGTTGTAAACAAGATCCTGAAGCCCGCTTTGGTCAACAACAACGGGGATATGCACATCCTCTCCCTTTGTGCCGGGCTTGACATATATTTCTATGCCCTTGCCCTCCGGCTTGGGAACAATCTCTATATTTTTTGTGCTCTGCCTTTCTATGCCCTTGCCGTCAACTCTTATGTTATAGGCGCCCTTCGGCGTATCGGATATTCCCGCAATAGTCTTAAGCAGTCCGCCCAGGATAGGGTCGTCTTTTATTCTACTCATCTGCGCTCCTCCTTGCTTTATAGAATTTGCACGCGCTGGAATCGGATAAAAGCTGCGGCAGTATATCCTCTTTAGACCCCGCGGCGGTGATCTCGCCGGCGGATACAACCACTATTTTGTCCGCAATCTCCAGTATCCTTTCCTGGTGGGATATGATCACAACCGCGCCGTGCCTTGTGTTTCTGAGCTTTTCAAAAACAGATATCAGGTTATTGAAGCTCCAGAGGTCTATTCCCGCCTCCGGCTCGTCAAACAGTGAAAAATCAACGCCGCGCGCCATAAGCATCGCTATCTCTATTCTTTTCAGCTCGCCGCCCGAAAGGCTTGCATTGATTTCCCTGTTAATGTAATCGGCGGCGCACAGGCCAACCTCTGAAAGATACCCGCACAGCTCTTCGGTATTTACCGTTTTGTTTACGGCAAGGCCCAAAACATCCCGCACCGTAAGCCCCTTAAAGCGCACCGGCTGCTGAAACGCAAAGCCTATGCCGAGCTTTGCACGCTCGTCAATGTCAAGCGCGGTTATATCCTGCCCTTTATAGATGATTTCGCCGGAGGTGGGCTTTTCTATGCCCATTATGATTTTCGCGAGCGTAGATTTACCGCCGCCGTTCGGGCCGGTTATAACTACAAAGCTGTCCTTTTCTATATCAAGGTTTATATTGTTTAATATTTCTTTCTGCTTTCGGCTGTTTTCATCCTCAACAGAAAAGCAGATGTTTTTTAACTCAAGCATCCGTATTGCTCCTTCCTTTCACGCCGGTAAGGCACGGCGCGCCGTTTCGCGACTCGTGAGCGCAGCTGAAGCTGCTGACCGGCATACATTCCTTTGCTTTCCGAATAAAGCGCATGATTGTTTCCTTTTCTTCCATGCTCAGCGCGCAGAGATATTTGCGCATATCCTCGGCGGCAGCGGCGTTAAGCGCCTCGCAGCGCCTTTTTGCGTCCGCGCCCTTCGCGGTGAGCCTGAAATATTTTTCCTTTTTATTATGGGGGCTTTTATAGGTTTCTATAAGCCCTTTTTCTGATAATTTCACGCTGATTTGCGTAACGGCGCTTTTCGTTACGCCGGAGCTTGCGGAAAGCTCGCTTACATTTGAATCCGGGCAGCTTCCTATAAGCATCAGCAGATTGATTTCAGAACGGTAAAGCATAAAGCTGCTGCCGCAGTCCACCGGCTGCTTTTGCTCCGCGTATATTTCGTTTACCATATCGAAAAAGCTTTTGGATATTTCGCACTGCATATGCGCCGCCTCCCGTTACCATATTATAGCGTTTGCAGTCGGGCTTGTCAAGTATTGTTTAGCAGCTTAACAAAAAAGAACCGCCGCGCCGCTTTGAATGAAGCCGGAAGGGCAGAGAATGTTTTTTGCTTATAAAAGAATTTACAGTAAAGGTCAAAGCGTTTTCACGACGAACCAAAAAAAGAGCAAGCCGAAGCTTGCTCCGATACATATGGCGTCCCAGAGGGGATTCGAACCTCCGACCTACCGCTTAGGAGGCGGTCGCTCTATCCAGCTGAGCTACTGAGACATATTTTTTACACACCATATTATATATTATAGAATTTTTAATGTCAATCCAAAAAGCAAAGAAAAACAAATACCGACCGCCGTTAAAATATAAAGTAACATTATTATAGTATATAATATTATAATTAATTACCTATTTATTAAGCGCAACAAGTACGCAGATTAAGCGCAACAAGTACGCAGAAGCAGAACGAGCTGTAAAGAATATTACAAAAATGAAATCTATATATTGTTATATAAAAGCGAAATTCAGAGAAGAAACAACAAGATATAGTGGTATTTGCTTTTGCAGAATAAAAAAGTTACAAAATGATAAAAATTCAGTGAACGCTTTTTTTTAAATTAACCAAAAATTTACTTTTACACATTAAATTATTAAAACGAAAAACCACAAGATATTGAGTCATACCAAAAGTTACAAGCGTGTAACCTTTTCGTTTGTTGTGAAAAGTGCACAAAAAACGCAAAAAAATCGGTTTGACAACTTATGCAAAAATTACTATAATGCCGATAGCTTGAGAAATACTAAAGGCAGAGCGGCGTGTGTTTGGAAAACACAGGCTCTGAAGCGGAAATTTTCCGCCGGCAAAGTGCTATGGGCGCAATAGGGGCTGCCCAAATACAAAGCGCGTTTGCCGCAGTTCAGCACAGCCAATATTATGGCTCAAGTGCATTAAAGGGAGATTAAGATGATTAATGAATCAGATGTGCTGCCTTTAAAACGGATAACCAGTTTTATGGCAGCCGCGGTGATTGCGTTCTTGCTTATCGTCTGCGTATTTACCACAGGCGCGTTTGCGGATATGGCAATGGAATACAATGTTATTATTGATGATAACGGTAAGCAGAGCACAGTTGCCACAGAGGAAACAGAACCTATCGAAATCCTTGCAGAAGCAAACATAACCCTCGGCTCAAACGATATTTTGGATATATCGGGCTTTACTGCCGGCGAGGGCGGTACCATTAAGGTAGACAGATTAAACACCGTAAATATTCAGCTGGACGATGTGATCACCCAGTATGATGTTTATGCCGATACGGTAAGCGAAGCACTTTTCGAGATCGGGCTGGGCGACGCGTACAGCGCTGCCAACTATTCGGCGGACGAATATGTTGAAAACGGCATGGTAATCGTCATTTCAAAGCTTTTAGATATTACGCTTGAAGCGGACGGCAACACTTATGAGCTGACCGTCTTTAAATCAACGGTGGAGGATCTTCTTGACGAGCTGGGAATAAGCCTCGGTTCGGACGATTATACAGAGCCTTCTCTTGATACAATGATAGAAAACGGCATGACGATAACCGTATGCAGAGTGGAGATCAAAACGGTTACCGAAACCGAAACCATCAGCTATGACACCGAAACAATAAGCGATTCCGACCTGGAGGTCGGCGAAACAAGGACGGAAACAACCGGCGTTGACGGCGAAAAATCCGTAACCTATGAGGTGACCTATGTAAACGGCGAGGCGCAGTCCAAAACGGAAGTATCCTCAACCGTTACAAAGGAGCCCGTTACGGAAGTCATCTATGTCGGCACGAAGACGGCGTCCGTTTCGTCCAACGGCGTTGAAAGCTATAACGGCTACACGCTGGGGCAGACGATAAGCGGTAAATATACCTATTACTGCGCATGCACAACATGCTGCGGTAAATCAAACGGCGTTACCGCCTCGGGCAAAAAAGTGTATAACGGCATGGATAATCCGTATTATGTTGCCTGCAACTGGCTCCCGCTCGGCTCTGTTATTCAGATAGACGGCGTTAATTATACGGTTGTAGACCGCGGCGGCAGCAGCCTTTCAACGGAGGGCAGAGTAGATATCTTTACTCCGGACGGACATTCGGCTGCGCTCAAGGGCGGCACCGGCAGCTGCGAAATCGTTATCGTTCGCTTAGGCTGGTAAAGCTCCATTAAAATTATTTCTCAGCACTTGACAAAACACTTAAACGGTGATATTATAATTCCACAAGTAAATATCCCAAACCGATGAGGCGGAGATAAAAGCAGGATACGAACTCACAGAGAGCCGCGGCAGCTGGAAAGCGGCAGTAAACGGCTTGCTAAATGGACCGCTGAGGGTGCGTTCAAAGGCGTTTAGCCGAGTATCACGCAACGCGAGGCCTGCGTAAGTGGCCGGAGGTATGTTGGTACCTTGCAGAGAGTGCGGAGTCGTATCCGCAAAACGGGGTGGCACCGCGAAGTTTTTTCGTCCCCGGCAATATATTGCTTTTGCAGTATATTGCCGGGGCTTTTTGTATTTGCGGCCCTTCTCTGCTAAAAAATGAATTTAGAGGAGGAATGTTTATGACGGTTTATCCATCGTTAAACGAGGCCATGCGAAAGGCGGAGGACTATCGCTGTGTGCCGGTGTATTGTGAAATCAAAACAAAAGTGACGCCTGAAAAGGCAATGCTGAAATTGAGGAATGTGAGCTCGCACTGCTATATGCTTGAATCGTGCGAGGACAGGGAAAATCACGGCAGATATACCTTTTTGGGCTATGACCCGCGGCTGGAGATCACTTGCAGTGATTTTGAGGTTCAGATAACGGACGGCTTCGGGGTGCGCCGCTTCAGGGGGAAGCCGCAAGAATATATAAGGGAAATACTTGCCGAATATAAAAGCCCTAAAATGAGCGGTCTGCCGGATTTTACGGGAGGGCTTGTAGGCTTTTTCGGATATGACTACGCAAGATACGCCGTAAAGGGTTTTGAGCCGCGCTCAAGGGACGATTCGCATTTTAAGGATGTGGATCTGATGCTGTTTGATAAAGTGCTTGCGTTTGACAATAAAAAAGGAACGGTATTCCTTATAGCGAATATGAAAACGGATAAGCCGCGGGAAAATTATGAGGCGGCAAAGCGGGAAATCGGCATCATGCTTGACCTTCTTGAAAACGGCGCGCCGGCAAGGCTGAAACGGCCTAAGCTGAAAACAAAGCCGACGCCGCTGTTCGGCACAGAGCAGTACTGCAAGATGGTGGAACGCGCGAAGCACCATATAAAAGAGGGCGATATTTTTCAGGCGGTGCTTTCAAACAGATACGAGGCGGAATTTGAGGGCTCCCTGTTTTACACATATGAAAAGCTTTGCAGCCTGAACCCAAGCCCCTATATGTTCTATTTTTCTTCCGGCAATATCGAGCTTGCCGGCGCCAGCCCGGAAACGCTTGTCAAGCTCAAGGACGGCAGGCTCTTTACTTATCCGCTTGCCGGCACAAGAAAAAGGGGCGTTACGCAGCAGGAGGACGATGCGCTTCGGGAAAGTCTTTTAAAAGACGAAAAGGAGCTTGCCGAACACAATATGCTTGTTGATCTGGGGAGAAACGATTTGGGCAAGATAAGCCGGTTCGGCAGCGTTAAGGTTGAAAAATATATGAATATCCTGAAATTCAGCCATGTTATGCACATAGGTTCGGAGGTGACGGCGGAGATAGAGGACGGCTATGACGCTGTGGACGCTGTGGACGCGGTTCTGCCGGCGGGGACGCTTTCCGGCGCGCCGAAGCTGAGAGCGATGGAAATCATCGACGGGCTTGAGAACAACAGGCGCGGCATCTACGGCGGCGGGATAGGCTATATAGATTTTACGGGAAATCTGGATATATGTATTGCGATAAGGCTGGCGTACGCCAAGGGCAATAAGGTCTATATCCGTTCCGGCGCCGGCATAGTTGCCGATTCCGTGCCGGAAAAGGAAGACACGGAATGTAAAAACAAGGCGCGCGCCGTTTTAAAGGCGCTTGAACTCAGCGGAGGTGAAAGCAATGGTACTGCTGATTGATAATTACGATTCCTTTTCCTACAATCTTTACCAGCTTGTGGGCGAAACGGGGCTTGAGATCAAGGTTGTCAAAAACGATGCGCTCACGCTTGCGCAAATAGACGAGATGGCGCCGGAATTTATAATCATTTCTCCCGGTCCCGGAGCGCCTAAGGACGCCGGGATATGCGAAAGCGTAATACGCAGCCGCGCGGGGAAATCCAAGATACTCGGCGTTTGCCTCGGTCACCAGGCGATATTTGAGGCGTTTGGGGGCAGGATCACCTACGCGAAGCGGCTCATGCACGGCGTACAGAGCAGCTGCGAAATAACGCAGGACTCAAAGCTCTTTGAAGGTCTGCCGCAGACCATCCGCGTCGCGCGCTATCATTCGCTTGCCGCGGATTCGTCCGCCGTGCCGGATTGCCTGAAGGTAACGGCAAGGGACGGAGATGAGATTATGGCGGTAGAGCACAGGGAAGCGCCCGTATACGGGCTTCAGTTCCACCCCGAATCTGTTCTGACGCCGCAGGGACGGACGATTATACACAATTTTTTGGAGGTTCGCAGATGATAAAAGAATTGCTTACAAAGGTTGCTTCTAAAAACGACCTTTCTTATGAAGAAGCCAAAACGGCTGTAGAGGAGATTATGAGCGGCGAATGCACGCCGGAGATTATATCGGCATTTTTGACCGCGCTCGCAATGAAGGGCGAGACGGATGAGGAAATTGCCGGCTGTGCAGACGGTATGCGCAGCCGCGCAGTCAAAATGGATACGGACTGCGAAACGCTTGATATCGTGGGCACGGGCGGCGATAAATCGCAGAGCTTCAATATTTCTACCACCGCCTCTTTTGTGCTTGCCGCCGCCGGCGTCAAGACGGCGAAGCACGGCAACCGCGCGGCGTCCTCAAGCAGCGGCGCGGCGGACTGCCTTGAGGCGCTGGGCGTAAATATATCAGCCGAGCCGCAGGTTATGGAAAAGGCGCTTGCGCAGGATAATATCAGCTTCCTATTTGCGCAGAAATACCACAGCGCCATGAAATATGTGGGGCCCGTAAGAAAAGAGATCGGCATCAGAACGGTGTTCAATATTCTCGGCCCGCTTACAAATCCGGCGGGGGCAACGATGATGGTGCTCGGCGTATTCAGCGAGGATTTTGTTTCAAAGGTTGCGAACGCCCTTGTTAAGCTGGGCGTAACGGACGCCCTTGTGGTCTATGGAAAAGACTGCCTTGACGAGGTGAGCGCCTGCGGGCAGACGAGTGTGGCAGAGGTGAGAAACGGCAGTATAAAGTACTATTCCGTAGCGCCGGAGGATTTCGGATACAAGAGCTGCCACAAGGAGGAACTGCGGGGCGGAAGCCCTGAGGAGAACGCGCGGATAACCAAAGCGGTGCTTTCCGGCGGGGGAACCTATGCCCAGAGAACCGCCGTTGTGATGAACGCCGGCGCGGGGATATATGTTGCCGAAAAGGGCGCTTTGACGCTTTGTGCGGCAATGAAAAAAGCGGAGGAAGCAATAGATTCGGGCGCGGCGCTTAAAGTGCTGGAGGATTTTATAAGGATAACGAATGAGCAATAATATTTTGGATGTAATTGCCGGGAACACAAGGCAGAGGTGTGAAGAAACAGCCGCAAAAAAGCCGCTCCGCTCGGTAAAGGCGCAGGCGCTGGGTATGGAAAAAGGCGGATTCGCGTTTGAGAGGGCGCTTTCTAAAAACGGCTTGTCGTTTATATGCGAGGTCAAAAAGGCGAGCCCCTCAAAGGGCGTCATAAGCGAGGATTTTCCGTATCTTGATATTGCAAGGCAGTATGAGAGCGCCGGCGCGGACTGCATTTCCTGCCTTACGGAGCCCAAGTGGTTTTTGGGGAAGGACGAATATCTGCGTGAGATTTCGGAGCATGTGGAAATTCCCGTTTTGAGAAAGGATTTTACCGTTTGCGATTACCAGATATACGAGGCGAAAACGCTCGGCGCGGCGGCGGTGCTGCTCATATGCGCATTGCTTGACGGCGGCAGGCTTAGGGAATATATAGACATTTGCGACGCGCTCGGGCTCAGCGCGCTTGTGGAGGCGCACGATGAAAGAGAGATAGAAACCGCTTTGGAGGCGGGGGCAAGGATAATCGGGGTGAACAACAGAAATCTGCGTGATTTTTCCGTTGACACTTCTAATTCCGCAAAGCTGCGCGCGCTTGTTCCGCAGGGCGTGCTGTTTGTTTCCGAAAGCGGGGTAAAAGGCCGCGCGGACATTGAGGAGATAGAGAAAAGCGGCGCAGACGCCGTTTTGATCGGCGAGGCGCTTATGAAAAGCGCGGATATAGATGAAAAGATGAGGGAGCTTCGTGGCTGTTAAAATAAAGATTTGCGGGCTTCGCCGCAGCTGTGATATAGAATATGTAAACGCCGTGCGCCCCGAATATATTGGGTTTGTTCTGAGCCCCGGGTTCCGGCGCAGTATAAGCGAGGAAACGGCGCGGCGGCTTAGAGAAAGGCTGGCGCCGGGGATAAACGCGGTGGGCGTTTTTGTTGACGACAGCGCGGAAAGGATAAACGGTCTTGTGCGGCGCGGCATAATAGATACGGTGCAGCTTCACGGCGGCGAAAGCCCCGCTTTTTGCAGAAGCATAAACGCGCCGGTTATCAAATATTTCAACTGCGCGTCGGGCATGCCGGGCGGGCTTGACGAGTATGATACGGAATACTTTTTGTTTGATTCGGGCACGGGAACCGGCAAATGCTTTGAATGGCAAAATATTCCTAAAACGGATAAGCCGTTTTTCCTTGCGGGCGGGCTGGACGAAAGCAATGTCCGCCGCGCGGCGGAAATACTGCGCCCGTATGCGGTGGATGTTTCGTCCTCCGTTGAAACAAACGGCGGCAAGGATTATGAAAAAATAAAAAGATTTACGGAGATGGCAAGATATGAGTAAAGGCAGATTCGGAATACACGGCGGGCAGTATATACCCGAAACGCTTATGAGCGAGGTTATAAACCTTGAAAAGCAGTATGACTGTTACAAGAACGATCCTCAGTTTGTTGAGGAGCTTGACGCGCTTCTGCGCGAGTATGCAAACCGCCCCTCCCTGCTTTATTACGCAAAGAATATGACGGAAAAGCTGGGCGGCGCAAAAATTTATTTTAAGCGGGAAGACCTCAACCACACAGGCGCGCACAAAATAAACAATGTGCTCGGGCAGTGCCTGCTTGCTAAAAAAATGGGCAAAACGCGCGTGATTGCGGAAACGGGCGCGGGCCAGCACGGCGTAGCCACGGCAACGGCGGCGGCACTCATGGGCCTTGAGTGCGAGATATTTATGGGCGAAGAGGACACAAAGCGCCAGGCGCTCAACTGTTATCGCATGGAGCTGCTCGGCGCAAAGGTCCACCCTGTTAAAACGGGCACGAGAACGCTGAAGGACGCCGTTAACGAGGCTATGCGGGAATGGGTGTCCAGAATGGACGATACGCTGTATGTGCTGGGGTCTGTTATGGGGCCGCATCCCTTCCCCACGATTGTGCGGGATTTTCAAAGCGTAATCAGCAGGGAGGCGCGCGAACAGATCCTGGAGACGGAGGGCAGGCTGCCGAACGCCGTTGTGGCGTGCGTGGGCGGCGGCTCAAACGCCATGGGCATGTTTTATCATTTTATAAACGATAAAGAGGTTGCCCTTATCGGCTGCGAGGCTGCGGGCAGAGGCGTCGGCACAAAGGAAACGGCGGCTACGATGGCTACGGGGACGCTTGGGGTGTTCCACGGTATGAAATCGTATTTCTGCCAGGATGAATACGGGCAGATCGCGCCTGTTTACAGCATTTCCGCGGGCTTGGATTACCCAGGAGTAGGTCCGGAACACGCCAATCTGAAGGATACGGGCAGGGCGCAGTATGTGGCGGTAACGGACGAAGAGGCCGTAAACGCCTTTGAGTACATTGCGAAAACAGAGGGCATTATCTGCGCCATAGAGAGCGCGCACGCGGTGGCGCATGTCATGAAGCTGGCGCCGGAGATGCGTAAAGACGATATTATCATCTGCTGCCTTTCCGGCAGGGGCGATAAGGATGTTGCCGCTATTGCGAGATACAGGGGGAAAGAGATATATGAATAAGATTTCAAAAGCGTTTCAAAACGGCAAAGCGTTCATAGGCTTTGCCACCGCCGGTGATCCGGACCTTGAAACCAGTAAAAAGGTGATGCTGGAAATGGCAAGGGCGGGCTGTGACCTTATAGAGATCGGCATACCGTTTTCCGACCCCATCGCGGAGGGCCCTGTTATCCAGGAGGCAGATCTGCGTTCGCTCGCGGCGGGAACGACCACGGATAAGGTGTTTGCCCTTGCGGCGGAGCTGTCGGAAGAGACGGATGTTCCGCTGGTGTTCATGACTTATCTGAATGTGCTGTTCAGGTACGGCTATGATAAGTTCCTTGAGAACGCAAAAAACAGCGGCGTTTGCGGCGTGATTGTGCCCGATCTTCCGTTTGAGGAAAAAGAGGAGCTGAGCGGACCGGCGGAAAAATACGGCATAGAGGTTATCTCTCTTATCGCGCCCACGAGCGAAAGCAGGATACAGGCGATCGCAAAAGAGGCGCGCGGCTTTATTTATGAGGTATCGTCCCTCGGCGTAACGGGCGTGAGAAATGAAATCAAAACGGATCTTCGCTCCATCACGCAGGCGGTAAAGGCGGTAACGGATATACCGGTCGCGGTGGGCTTCGGCATAAGCACGCCGCAGCAGGCGGCTGAAGTCAGCAGATTTGCGGACGGGGTCATCGTCGGCTCTGCCATAGTCAATATTGTCGCAAAATACGGCAAGGCTTCGCCCGCCCGTGTTTATGACTATGTGAAAGCGATGAAGGACGCCGTGTCGGCGGAAAAATAACTGCGGTAAAAGCCTGGATTTTTATGCGTTCGTATGCGCATAGTTTAAAAAACAAATTTTTTACAGTCCTTAAAACGGCACCCCGAAGATGATTTTCGGGGTGTTTTTTTATTTATGATTGACGGCGGCGTGCCGCGTGTGTAATATCGGAAATTGAAACGGCTGCGTATTTGCGCGCCGTTTTTGTTTTCGCGCAGGGAGAGAGCGGCTCTGCGCGGCGCTTTACTTCGGAGGGCGGCGTAAAAGCGCGCGGCATGAACCTATTTGGCACGGCGGGCATAGAATAAACAGGGGCGGCTTTATTTGCCTGCCGGGTCCTGAGCGAGTGCCGCTTTGCTCAATGATAAAAAGGGGGATCGTTATGTTCCATTTTAATGTTCCCGCCGAAGGCGGGGCGGCGCATGCGTATTGAGATTGAAGTGAACGGGCAGAGACAGAGCATAACCAACACGGTCTATTCGGCGCAGTACAGCGAGAACTGCCTTGAATGTCTGTTCGATTTTAAAACCGATGAATGGAAAGAGCTTGTTAAGACCGCGCATTTCAAAGCCGAGCCGGACGGCGAGGTCTACAGTGTGGTTTTAGAGGAGGATAAATGCCTTGTGCCGTCTAAGGTTCTGGAGCAGGACGGCTATTTCAGCTTTTCCGTCATAGGGGAAAAGGACGGATACAGGATTACGACGGCAGCGCTGTCGGTTTTAAACAGAAGCGCCGTATACGGCGGGGAGCCTCAGGAGGAGGCGGAGCAAACGCAGTATGAACAGCTTGTAAGCCTTGCCGCAAGCGCCGTAAGCGCGGCGGAGACGGCTAAAAGCGTAGCCGAAACCATACAGCAGCAGGTAGATAACGGCGATTTAAACGGCAAAGACGGCGCCGATGCCACAATAACCGTTGGCACGGTGGAAACGGGAAACCCCGGTACACCTGCAAGCGTAACGAACAGCGGCACAGAAAGCGATGCGGTTTTCGACTTTGTGATTCCTAAGGGTGATACGGGCGAAA
>CAYOPQ010000034.1:0-19475 GCA_964405895.1 uncultured Bacteroides sp.
ACGCTTCTCCGAGCTTTCGGAGAAGCGCTTTTTTCTTTATATTCACACCGTATAAAAGGGGTATTTTGCGTTAAAGCGCATAGAGCCTTTTTGCGTTTTGCGCAGTTATGTCCAGCAGCTCCTGCGCGGATAAGCCGAGCTCCTCGCCGAGCCTTTCGGCAATAAAGGGAATAAAGCTGCTGTCGTTCCGCTTTCCGCGGTGCGGCACGGGCGCCAGATAAGGGCAGTCCGTTTCAAGCACAAGCCGCTCAACGGGTATGGCTTTTGCCGCCTCTATGCTCTTGCGCGCGTTTTTAAAGGTAGCAACGCCGTTTAAGCCGATATACATTCCCATTTTCACGATCTCCTTTGCCGTTTCGGCGGAGCCTGAAAAGCAGTGCAGCACACCCTTGGGTCTGTATTTTCTCAGTATTTCAAGCGTATCGGCGTGCGCCTCCCTGTCATGTACGATGACGGGCATATCAAGCGCATTGGCAAGCGCGCACTGCGCGGCAAAAAATTCCTTCTGCGTTTCCTTCGCTGAAGCCATCCAGTGGTAATCAAGCCCGATTTCGCCTATCGCAACGCATTTTTTATGCTTTGCGTATTTTTCGATTTCCCCTAAATCGTCAATGGTAAGGCCCTCTAAATTTTCGGGGTGCAGACCTGCCGCAAAATAAATATAATCGTATTTTTCGGCAAGCCGCCTGTTCGCTTCCGTAGAGCGGAGATCGCACCCGCAGCTCACGGCTGCCGTAACGCCGCGCGACGGCAGGGAGGACAAAAGGCTGTCCCTGTCCTCGTCAAACCGCTCGTCGTCATAGTGGCTGTGCGTGTCAAATATATTACGATACATTGCCGCCATTACCTCAGGCGCATACCGGGCTCAAGCCCGTCGGCAAACATTACCTTTGCGCCGCCGTCCGGCGTATCCGCCGCAAGCAGCATGCCGCAGCTCATCTCGCCGCAGAATTTGGCGGGCTTGAGATTTGCCACTATAATAACCGTTTTGCCTGTCAAATCCTCAGGCTTGTACCATTGCGCGATTCCGGAAACAATCTGCCGTTTTTCGGCAGTGCCGTCGTCCACCGTCAGCTTCAGCAGCTTTTTGGCTCTTTTAACGGGCTCGCACGCAAGCACCTTAGCCGCTCTGAGCTCAACCTTTGAGAAATCATCAAAGCTGATTTCCGGCAGTGCCTCGATTTCCTTATCTTCCTTGCCCTGCGCCTCTTTTTCCGCCTCTTTCATCTGCTTTTCTATAAGCGCGTTGAGCTCGTCTATTTCCTTGTTCACATCAATTCTGGGGAAAAGCGCCGGGCCTTTCTTTACTGTCACATCGGCGGAAAGCACGCCCGTTTTCCCTGCGTTTTCATATGTGATAAGGGCTTTATCCGCGCCTATCTGTTCCCAAACCGCAGGCATCGTGGAGGGCATAAAGCAAGAGAGCAGGGTGGTGCTGATCCTGATTGTGTCCAGAAGATTATAGAGCACGCTTGCAAGGCGCGCTTTTTTGCTTTCGTCCTTGCCGAGTATCCACGGCGTTGTTTCGTCAATATATTTATTCGCCCTTGAAATCACCTTAAATATTTCCGCCAGGGCATTGCTGATCTGTGTTTCGTCAATATATTTATCCGTTTTATCCCTGAGCGCAGCCGCCATGGAAAGCAGCTCGTCATCTACCGGCGCGGCTTCTCTTTCGGTCGGCAGAGTGCCGCCGAAGTATTTTTCAACCATTGCCACAGTCCGCGAAACAAGGTTGCCCAAATCATTGGCAAGGTCTGAATTGATTCTGTTTATCATGATTTCGTTGGAAAAGGAGCTGTCGGCGCCTAACGCCATTTCCCTGAGAATATGGTATCTTATCGCATCACAGCCGTACCTTTCGCCGAGTACGAACGGGTCCACAACATTGCCCAGCGATTTGCTCATCTTCTGCCCGTTAAAGGTTATCCAGCCGTGCACGGCAAGGTGCTTGGGCAGCGGCAAATCAAGCGCCATGAGCATTGCCGGCCATATGATGGCGTGAAAACGCATAATGTCCTTTGCAACCATATGCACATCCGCGGGCCAGAATTTTTCATAGTCGTTATATTTTTCGTTTTGGTAGCCGAGCGCGCTTATATAGTTTGAAAGCGCGTCTATCCATACATACACAACATGCTTTTCGTCAAAGGTAACGGGTATGCCCCATGTAAACGAGGTCCTGGAAACGCAAAGATCCTCAAGCCCCGGCTTGATAAAGTTGTTTACAAGCTCCGCGGCTCTGGTTTTCGGCTGAAGATAATCGGTTTCTGTCAGCAGCTTTTCTATCCTGTCCGCAAAAGGCGCCATTTTAAAGAAATATGCCTCCTCGGACGCGTCCGTAACCTCTCTTCCGCAATCCGGGCATTTGCCGTCAATAAGCTGGCTTTCCGTCCAGAAGCTTTCGCAGGGCATGCAGTATTTGCCCGTGTACTTTCCTTTATAGATATAGCCCCTGTCGTACAGCTCCTTAAAAATTTTCTGCACGGTTTCAATATGGTAATCGTCCGTAGTGCGGATATACCTGTCATAGCTGATATTCATATATTCCCACAGCTTTTTGAAAACGGCAACCTTTTCGTCAACATACTGCTTCGGGGTAATACCCTGGTCAGCCGCCTTTTGCTCTATTTTGAGCCCGTGCTCGTCCGTTCCCGTGAGGAACATAACCTCTTTTCCCTGCAGCCTTTTGTATCTCGCTATGGAATCGCACGCAACGGTTGTGTAGCAGTGCCCTATGTGCGGGTTGCCGGAGGGGTAATAGATTGGTGTGGTAATATAAAATTTTTCTTTTTCCTGAGCCATTGTACAGCATCTCCTTACGGCTCCGAAACAAGCGAACGGTTTTTTCAGCGCCGTTTTGTTTCTATTATTGTTTCTTGTTCATTCCCTAATATAAATATGTAATAAATTATATGAGCGAGGCGGCAGCCTTGTCCAGCATCAGCGTAACATCGGTATGGAACTGAAGCACGGAGGCGGGGCACATCGGCGTTACATTGCCGTCTATAAGCTGCTTTATTGCCTTCGCCTTGTTTTCGCCTATCGCGATGATCAGTATTTTTTTTGCCTGCATTATGGAGCCTATACCCATTGTGAGCGCTTGTGTGGGCACCTCGTCTATGGATTTAAAAAATCTGCTGTTGTCGCTCACCGTGCTCTTTTTAAGCGTTACAACATGGCTCCAGCGCTGAAAGCAATCGGCAGGCTCGTTAAAGGCTATATGCCCGTTTGAGCCGATCCCCAAAAGCTGAATATCTATTCCGCCGGCGGCTTTTATTTTTTCCTCGTATCTTTTGCATTCCTCGTCCGGGTCGCTTGCATTTCCGTCAAGAAAATTTATGTTTTCCTCCGGAATATTGATGTGGTCAAAAAGATTTTCGTGCATAAAGGTGTGATACGAATTTTTGTCGTTCACATCAAGGTTCACATATTCGTCAAGATTAAAAGTGGTAACCTTTGAAAAATCCACAACGCCCTTTTTGTACAGCTCTATCATCTGGCTGTACGGCTTGAGCGGCGTAGAGCCTGTGGCAAGCCCCAAAACGCTGTTCGGCTTTTGCAGAACCTGGCCGCACATATAATTGCCTGCTGCAATGCCTATCTGTTCCTCCGTATTGTAAATCAGTACATTCATTATCCGTACCTCCTTTTTCAAATCACTACTATTATAATAAAAATCTTTTCTCTGTCAAATACAAATTTTCTATTTTCCGCGCTCGATTCTGCGCTTTTTATAAATAAGGACAGCTGCGAGCAGAACAAACGCGCCGAGCAGTGCTCCGGCGGTGTCGATTGCCCAGTCGGCAGCTCTGCACGCCCTGCCGTCCACAAAGAGCTGGTGCAGCTCATCCGTTACGGCGTACGCCGAGGCGCATAAAATTGCCGTCGGCGTTTTTGTTTTGCCGAATTGTATGTAAAAAGCAAGCGCAAACAGCAGCCCCAGCCCGGCGTATTCGCAGAAATGCGCCCCCTTGCGCACAATAAAATTTGTTATAAGCCCGTCGCCGAAAATCCTTCTCAAAAGCTCGGCAATCACATCGCTTTGCGCGGCGGATTCGTCGCCCGTGCGGGATGAAAGCCAGAAGATAACGCACATACATGCCGCGGTCAGCAGCCAGCAAATTATTTTTGCGGCTTTAGGATAGGATAAGGCGCCGTTATTCTCTTGTTGCATTAACAAACGATACCCTCCCTGAGCCCGGATGGAACTGGACCCCGCTTACTCCGTCTGCCTGCGCGTAGTAGCAGGTTTCATAAAACAGAGGCAAAAAGCTGTAGGTTTCATACAGCGCCGTTTCACATTCATAGCACGCCTCGGCAAGGTCTGCCGCGTCTGCGGAAGAGGCGTCCTCAAGCGCTTCGCTGAAATCCTCCGAATCATATGTGACATAGGAAACATCGTCAAAATTCTGCAAAAACGCTACGGGGCTGGTGGAACTCGCCTCGTAAGGATAGAGGGCAATGTCGTAATCCGACGACGCCACGCGCGAGATCAGCTCGCTTTCCGTAACGGTCTCTATCACTAAGGAAAAATCAACGCTGGTTTCATTTACGGAAGATACAGAGCCTATTCCGGCTTGGATGCCCTGCACAAGCTGCCTCGCAACATCCTCCATATAATCGGGCACAAGCAGCGTTATCTCCGCCGTGTAAATTTCCTGCTCGGCAATAACGGTGCGCCAAAGCTCCGCCGCCTTGCTTGTGCTCGGCTGCTCGGTGACTTCTGAAACAGAGGTGTTGTACTGTACGCCGCCGGCAATGCAGGTGGGCGGCACATAGCCGGTCGCCCGCTCAAGATACGCGTATTCCTCATAATCTATATCGGCAATGGAAAGATAGAGCGCGCGTCTCGCGTCCGCTACGGAGAAAAGCCCGTCGCTGCCGTTGATGACAAGCGTCCATGTTATATTGCTGTACGGCGTAAGCGTAACGCCGCTGCTGTCACTGATTTCACTGCTCTCGTAGCCTCTTATATAGGCGGCGTCATAATAACCGCTGAGCAGATTTTCCGTAATATCCGTGCTGTCGTCGGCAATGATAAAGGTCAGGTCTGTTACCTCGGTTTCCTCAGGGCCGGCGTAATCGCCGTTTGCCTTTAGAATGTAGGAGGAATCCAGTATGTTGGTAATATAAAACTGCCCGTTGAACAGCGTGTATTGAAGGTCAAGCCCGTATCTTCCGTTTGTGCTCTCAAAAAATTCCCTGTTGCAGGGCATGGCAACCGCCGTGCTCATGGTTTCAAGAAAACCGTCGTCGGCAGAGGAAAGCGTTATCGTAAGCGTGTATGTGTCCGTGGCTTCAACGCCGAGCGCGCTTTCGTCCAAAGCGCCGGAATGCACCTCCGCCGCGTTGACTATGGAAGATATCGTTGAATACAGAGGGGACTGGGTAAGATCGTCCGCCGCTCTCTGCAAAGCAAATACAAAGTCGTCCGCCGTGATTTCCGGGTCAAAATCCTCGCCCATTCTTTCCGCAACCGAATCGTAAATATGCCATTTCAGACCCTGATAAAGGTAAAAGGTGTATACGGTGCCGTCGCTGCTCACGCTCCAGCTTTCTGCGCAGCCCGGAGTGATGTTGCCGTCGTCATCACATCTCACAAGCCCCTCAAAGCAGTTTTCTATAATCAAAAATTCATCCTGGGTTGACGCCACCTGCGGGTCAAAGCTTGTAATATCGCCGCTGAAGGGGTATATCATATCCAGCGTTTCATCCGTGCTTGAACAGCCTGCAAAGCAAAGCGTTACCGTGCAGAGCGCAAGCACCAGCGCAATCATTTTTTTCATATGCATCACCTTAAAGTCAGTTATTCTATTATAACAAATGTTTTCTGCTTTGAAAAGGGGATTTGCTATTTTTAACTATGTTTTATACGCACCGTTTTTGCTCCGGCGCCTTACCGCAGAAGCCGAAAAGGGCGGCGGAAGGGGTAAAAAATGAAACACCAGGGGCAGTGTAACAAAAACTTTTCAAAAAATCGCTCTTAATTTAAAATTTATTATTGACTTCTTAAACTTTAACTTGTATTATAAGTGTCATTGAAAATGGAAAGTGCGCCCTTTTTGAAAAAACAGCTTTTTTCAGCCTGCCCGCAAGGCGGCGGAAAACCGCTTGGGCAAAAAGGATTTTCGGCGCATTTTCAGTGTTTGCAGTAAATTACAAAGAACGGAGTGATTGCCTTTTATGGTTAATGTAAAGGATGTTCAGTTCGGCACAACAACAAGAAAAAGCTTCGCTAAAATCAACGAAGTGATGCAGATGCCCAATCTTATTGAGGTGCAGAAGAAGTCCTACCAGTGGTTTCTTGACGAAGGCATGCGCGAGGTGTTCCGTGATATCGGCTCCATCACCGATTATTCCGGCAACCTTGTGCTTGATTTCATTGATTATTCAATGGATGAGCCGCCGAAGTACACCATTGCCCAGTGCAAGGAGCTGGACGCGAATTACGCAAAACCCCTTACGGTAAAAGCCCGCCTGCTCAATAAGGAAACGGGCGAGGTCAAGGAAAATAATGTGTATATGGGCGATTTCCCGCTCATGACCGACGCCGGCACCTTTATTATAAACGGCGCGGAAAGATGTATCGTTTCCCAGCTTGTGCGTTCGCCCGGCGTTTATTATCATATGGACCATGATAAGACCGGTAAGGAACTGTACACCAATACGGTTATCCCGAACAGGGGCGCGTGGCTTGAGTATGAAACCGACGCGAATGATCTTTTCTATGTCAGAATAGATAAAAACAGAAAGATTTTTATCACGACCTTCCTGCGTGCGCTCGGCCTCGGCTCGGATGCCGAAATAAGGGAATTTTTCGGCGACGATGAGAGAATAGAGGCAACGATTGCCAAGGACACCACCAAAAATACGGAAGAGGCGCTTATCGAGGTGTATAAGAAGCTTCGCCCGGGCGAGCCGCCCACGCTTGAAACGGCGCAGGCGCATTTGGACGGTCTTTTCTTCGACCCCCACAGATATGACCTTTCCAGAGTCGGCAGATATAAATATAATAAAAAGCTTTCCATCAGTGACAGGCTTATAGGCTGCACCCTTACGCAGCCGATTATCTCCCCGCAGGGCGAATTCCTTGCAGACGCCGGCGACAAGATAGATAAGCAAAAAGCCCTTGAAATAGAAAACGCGGGCGTAATGTATGCTTTTGTTGACGCGGACGGCAAAGAAGTCAAAATCGTTTCAAACGGCATGGTGGACATCAATAAGTATGTTGATTTTGACTGCAAGCCCTACGGTATCAACGAAAAGGTTTCCTACAGAGCGCTTTCAGAGCTTCTTGAAAAGTGCGGCGACGATCAGGAAATGCTTAAAGAGGAGATTGCGATACACGCAGACGAGCTTATTCCCAAGCATATTGTTACGGATGATATTTTCGCGTCCGTATCCTATCTCATAAACATTGCGCACGGCATAGGCACAACGGATGATATAGACCATCTCGGCAACCGCCGTATCAGAGCAGTGGGCGAGCTCCTTCAGAACCAGGTTAGAATCGGCTTCTCAAGAATGGAGAGAGTTATACGCGAAAGAATGACGCTTCAGGTTCAGGATAACGGAGACGAGATCACGCCGCAGGCGCTGATCAATATCCGCCCGGTTGTGGCGGCTATCAAAGAGTTCTTCGGTTCTTCTCCGCTTTCCCAGTTTATGGACCAGAACAATCCGCTTGCGGAGCTTACCCATAAAAGAAGGCTTTCGGCGCTGGGTCCCGGCGGTCTTTCAAGAGACAGAGCGGGCTTTGAGGTGCGCGATGTTCACTATACGCACTACGGCAGAATGTGCCCCATAGAAACGCCCGAAGGTCCCAATATAGGCCTTATATCGTATCTTGCCTGCTACAGCCGCCTGAATGAATACGGCTTTATAGAGGCGCCTTACAGAAAGGTAAATAAGGAAACGGGCGAGGTCACATCAGAGGTCGTTTATATGACCGCCGATGTGGAGGATAATTATATCGTTGCCCAGGCGAACGAGCCGCTTGACGAGAACGGCAGATTTACAAATAAGAGAGTAACCTGCCGCCACAGGGATGAGTTCATCACCTGCGAGCCTGAAAAGGTTGACTTTATGGATGTTTCGCCCAAGATGGTTGTTTCCGTTGCTACGGCAATGATCCCGTTCCTTGAAAACGACGACGCGAACCGCGCGCTTATGGGCGCCAACATGCAGAGGCAGGCAGTACCGCTTCTTAAAACGGAAGCCCCCGTCGTCGGCACCGGCATGGAATATAAGGCGGCGTACGACTCCGGCGTTGTCGTCATCGCAAAGCGCGGCGGCACAGTTACCGCGGTGGATGCGAAAAACATAGAGATAACCGTCAAAAAAGGCGAGGTAGACAGGTATGAGCTTATCAAGTTCAGCGGCTCTAACCAGGATACCTGCATAAATCAGAGGCCCATCGTTTCGCTTCGCCAAAAGGTTGAGGCGGGTCAGGTGATTGCAGACGGCCCCGCAACAAGCAACGGCGAAATCTCCCTCGGTAAGAACGCGCTTATCGGCTTTATGACCTGGGAGGGCTATAACTATGAGGACGCCGTTCTTATCAATGAAAAAATGGTGCGCGATGATGTTTACACCTCCATTCATATAGAAGAGCATGAGGTTGAGGCAAGGGATACGAAGCTCGGTCCCGAGGAAATCACGCGCGATATCCCGAATGTGGGCGAGGACGCACTGAAAGACCTTGATGAAGACGGCATTATCCGCATAGGCGCCGAGGTGCATACGGGCGATATTCTTGTAGGTAAGGTAACGCCTAAGGGCGAAACGGAGCTTACCGCAGAGGAAAGGCTGCTGCGCGCCATATTCGGCGAAAAGGCAAGAGAGGTAAGAGATACCTCCCTTCGCGTGCCCCACGGCGAATACGGCATCGTTGTTGATGTCAAGCATTTTGAGCGCAGGAACTGCGAGGAGCTCAGCCCCGGCGTAAATAAGAAAGTCAGAATCTATATTGCGCAGAAGAGAAAAATACAGGTCGGCGATAAAATGGCGGGCCGCCACGGAAACAAGGGTGTTGTTTCACGCGTGCTTCCGCAGGAGGATATGCCCTTCCTGCCGGACGGCAGACCGCTCGATATCGTTCTTAACCCGCTCGGCGTTCCCTCCCGTATGAATATAGGGCAGGTGCTTGAGGTCCATCTCGGTTACGCCGCAAAAGCGCTCGGTTGGAAGATGTGCACCCCGGTATTTGACGGCGCGCATGAGGACGATATACGCGAATGTCTTCGCCTTGCGGGCCTTTCGGAGGACGGTAAAACGATCCTTACGGACGGCAGAACGGGCGAGAAATTCGACAATCCCATAACCGTAGGCTATATGTACTACCTTAAGCTGCACCATCTTGTTGACGATAAGATACACGCGCGTTCAACAGGTCCTTACAGCATGGTTACCCAGCAGCCGCTCGGCGGTAAAGCGCAGTTCGGCGGCCAGCGCTTCGGCGAAATGGAAGTATGGGCGCTTGAGGCTTACGGCGCGGCTTATACGCTTCAGGAGATCATCACCGTTAAATCCGATGATGTTACCGGAAGGGTCAAGACTTATGAATCAATCGTAAAGGGCGAGAATATTCCGCCCGCAGGAACTCCGGAATCCTTCAAGGTGCTGTTTAAAGAGCTTCAGGCTCTCGGGCTTGATGTACAGCTCAGGGATAAAAACGGCAATGAGGTAGAACTCAAGCAGGATGTTGACGACGGTACGGAGATACAACCCATAGATGAAAACGCTTTTTCCGAGGTGAATGATTTTGATGCTGACAGCGAAGGCTTCAGCGTTGAAAATCCCGATGAAAACGGCGAGGAAGCAGACTCTGAATCCGATATGGACGGCCTTTTCACAGAGGAAACCGAAAGCGCCGACGATTATGACGAATAACCGCAGAGTCCAAATCCAGTATTACATTAATATATAAAGGAGTGCTTCCAAATGGAAAATCAGAATGAATTCAGTTCAATAAGAATCGGTCTTGCCTCTCCCGAAAAAATCCGCGAATGGTCTTACGGAGAGGTCACAAAGCCCGAAACCATAAATTACAGAACGCTGAAACCGGAAAGGGACGGTCTTTACTGCGAAAAGATCTTCGGCCCCACAAAGGACTGGGAGTGCCACTGCGGAAAGTATAAAAGGATCCGCTATAAGGGCAAGGTCTGCGAGCGCTGCGGTGTTGAGATCACCCGCTCAAAAGTAAGGCGTGAGCGCATGGGCCATATTGAGCTTGCCGCGCCCGTATCCCATATCTGGTATTTCAAAGGCATACCGAGCAGGCTTGGGCTTGTGCTTGATATAAGCCCGCGTTATCTTGAAAAAGTGCTTTATTTTGCGCTTTATATCGTTACCGACCCCGGCGATACCCCGCTTGAGAAAATGCAGATCCTTAACGAAAAGGAATACGACGATATGCGCGAGCGCTATGAGGACGATTTCCAGGCAGGCATGGGCGCGGAAGCAATTAAGAAGCTGCTTCAGGATATTGATGTGTTCCAGCTTCGTGACGATCTTAACGCAGAGCTTGAAAATGCAACGGGGCAAAAAAGAGTCCGTCTGCTCAAAAGGCTTGATGTGGTAGATGCCTTCTGCAAGAGCGGCAATAAGCTTGAATGGATGATTCTTGATGTTATCCCGGTTATTCCGCCGGATATAAGGCCCATGGTTCAGCTTGACGGCGGCAGGTTTGCCACCTCCGATTTGAACGATCTTTACAGAAGAGTTATAAACAGAAACAACCGCCTGAAAAGATTGCTTGAGCTCGGCGCGCCGGACATTATCGTAAGAAACGAAAAAAGAATGCTCCAGGAGGCTGTGGACGCCCTTATTGATAACGGCCGCAGAGGCAGGCCGGTAACGGGCCCCAGCAACCGCCCGCTCAAGTCGCTTTCGGATATGCTCAAGGGTAAGCAGGGTCGTTTCCGCCAGAATCTTCTCGGCAAGCGTGTCGATTATTCCGGCCGTTCGGTTATCGTTGTAGGTCCGGAGCTTAAAATGCACCAGTGCGGTCTGCCCAAGGAAATGGCAATAGAGCTTTTCAAGCCGTTTGTTATGAAACGCCTTGTAGCCACAGGCGCCGCTTCCAATATCAAATCGGCGCGCAAAAAGGTGGAAAGGGCGCAGGATCCCGCGGTTTGGGATGCGCTTGAGGTGGTCATTAAGGACCATCCCGTAATGCTTAACCGCGCCCCCACGCTTCACCGTCTCGGTATCCAGGCGTTTGAACCTGTTCTTGTAGAGGGCAGAGCTATCAAGCTTCATCCTCTTGCCTGTACGGCGTTCAACGCGGACTTTGACGGCGACCAAATGGCTGTCCACGTTCCGCTTTCCGCAGAGGCGCAGGCAGAGGCAAGGCTTCTCATGCTTGCGGCAAACAACCTGCTCAAGCCGTCGGACGGTAAGCCCGTAACGGTTCCCACGCAGGATATGGTCATCGGTTCATACTATCTTACCATGATAAAAGAGGGCGAGCCCGGTCAGCCTAAATTCTTTAAGGATGTACAGAGGACAAAGGAAATTTCCTTTGACGAGGTCAGGAAAGCAACAGGCGGTCAATATACGGTTTCACAGCTTCTTTGCTCGGATATGGACGAAATACTTGCCGCGGATTATTCCATATATAAATCCTATAAAATATACAGGGATAAGGACGAAGCCATGATGGCATATCAGGAGGGCTCCCTCGGTATGCACTCCCCGGCTGAAATCCGTATGTCAAAGGAAACGGAAAACGGTGTGGAAACAGCCGTTATCGTAACCACTATCGGCAGGGTCATCTTCAATAATCCCATACCGCAGGATCTCGGCTTTGTTGACCGCACGAAGCCCGGTCAGGAATTGAAGCTTGAAATTGATTTCGTAGTCAAAAAGGGCGAGCTCGGCAAAATTGTTGATAAGCTTATCTCGGTTCACGGCGTTGCCGTGGCGTCCGTAGCGCTTGACGCAATCAAGGCGCAGGGCTATAAGTATTCAACGGTTTCCGGAACCACCGTTGCCGTATGCGACGCGCTTATTCCCGATGCGAAGAAGGATTTCCTTGCCGAGGCTGAAAAGAAAGTTGATGAAATCACACTCAACTACAATTACGGTCTTATTACCAATGACGAGCGCTCCGCCGCTGTAATCAGGGCTTGGGAGGACTGCACCAATAAGGTAACAAACGAGCTTACCTCGAATTTTGACGGCACGCATAACCCAATTCACATGATGGTAGACTCAGGCGCGCGCGGAAGCACGGCGCAGCTTCGTCAGCTTGCGGGCATGCGCGGTCTTATTGCAAATACAGCCGGTAAAACGATTGAGATACCCATCCGCGCCAATTACCGCGAGGGTCTTAATATCCTTGAATACTTTATCTCCTCAAGAGGCGCGCGTAAAGGTCTTGCGGATACGGCTCTGCGTACCGCGGACTCCGGTTACCTCACAAGAAGGCTTGTTGATGTTTCGCAGGATGTTATTATCCGCGATGAGGACTGCGGCTGTAAGGACGGCATCGTAGTTAAAGCGATTATGGACGGCAACCGTGAGCTTGAATCCCTGAGCGAAAGACTTGTGGGCAGGTTCCCGCTGCATGAAGTAACCGATCCCGCCACGGGAGAGGTGCTTGCGGCTCCGGACGAAATGATCTCCAAAGAGGCGGCTGAAAAAATTGTTGCCGCAGGTATAACGGAGGTTAAGATCCGCTCGCTTATCACTTGTAAATCACGCCACGGCGTGTGCCGCAAGTGCTATGGTTCCAACCTTGCGTTCAATGAGCCCGTTCAGGTCGGCGAGGCGGTAGGTATAATCGCCGCCCAGTCCATCGGCGAGCCCGGCACCCAGCTTACAATGAGAACCTTCCATACCGGCGGTATTGCCGGCGGAGAGGATATCACGCAGGGTCTTCCGAGGGTTGAGGAATTGTTTGAGGCAAGAAAGCCCAAGCAGTACGCGATTCTTTCCGAAATAGACGGAACCGTCAGATTTGAAGAGGTTAAAAAGGCGCAGCATATCGTTGTAACAAACACGGATACGCTTGAGGAAAAGAAATACCTTGTTCCTTACGGCTTCAGGATCCGCGAGGAGATCACGGAGGGCGCAAAGGTTGTAAAAGGCCAGGAGCTCACCTACGGCTCCAAGAACCCGAATGATATTCTTGCGATTCTCGGTGAAGAGGCGGTTTACAATTACCTTATCCGCGAAGTACAGTTTGCGTACCGTACCCAGGGCGTTGACATCAACGATAAGCATATTGAGGTCATCGTGCGCCAGATGCTTAAGAAATGTACGGTTGACGACGCCGGCGATACGGACCTTGTTTCCGGCACGATGGTTGATGTTGCCGCTGTAGATGAGGCGAACGATATCATAGACGCAAGGACAGCAGCGGGCGAAACAGGGCTTAAAAAGGCTACCCGCACCCCGATGCTTATGGGTATCACAAAGGCGTCGCTCGCAACGGATTCCTTCCTTTCCGCAGCGTCCTTCCAGGAAACAACAAGAGTTCTTACAGATGCCGCAATCAAGGGTAAGGTAGATCCGCTTATCGGCCTTAAAGAGAATGTCATCATAGGCAAGCTTGTTCCTGCCGGCACCGGCATGGATGTGTTCCGCGAGGTGGATGTTGTTCCCAGCTATCTCTCCGCAGAGGGCAAAGAGGAAATTTTAAGCCTTGAACAGCTTCAAAAACTATTGACAAACAGTGTTTCAGAGTGATATACTTGGTAATTGTGTGAATGGAAATCAAGCACATTTAACAAATATTTTTAATTATTTTGGCACTAATGCACAAAATATTGAGGTGGGTGAAAAACCCGCCTCAATATGTGCGTGTAAACGGGTACTTTTAAAGGTTAAAAGTATCGGTTTATACGCACATAGGCGTATAAATCTGCAAGAAAGGAGTATAAACTATTGCCTACCTTTAACCAATTAGTAAGAACAGGCAGAAAGTCTGTAGAGAAAAAGGCAAAGGCCCCGGCGCTTTTAAAGAGCCTGAACACAAAAAAGAATGTGTTGAACGACAACTGCTCTCCCCAAAAGCGCGGCGTATGCACCGCTGTAAAAACAGCAACGCCTAAAAAGCCTAATTCCGCGCTGCGGAAGATTGCCCGTGTCCGTCTTACAAACGGAATGGAAGTTTCGGCTTATATTCCGGGCGTGGGTCACAATCTTCAGGAGCACTCAGTTGTTATGGTTCGCGGCGGCCGTGTTAAGGATCTTCCCGGTGTGCGTTACCACATTATCCGCGGAACACTTGATACGCAGGGCGTAAACGGCAGAATGCAGGCGCGCTCAAAGTACGGCGCAAAGAGGCCGAAGGCTGCCAAGAAGTAAGCGCAGCACAAATCCTATCGGAAAAACAATAGTTTATACCTTTAATATTATAAAATGTATTGCGGTATAGCCTACTTGTTGACTCCACGGGAAAACCGAGTACCTATGAACTCATTATTATTTATGAAGGAGGGAAGCGAAGATGCCAAGAAGAGGCCAAATCGCTAAGCGTGATGTTTTGCCTGATCCGCTTTACAACTCAAAGCTTGTAACGCGTCTTATCAACAACATCATGTATGACGGAAAAAAGGGTGTTGCGCAGAAAATCGTTTACGGCGCTTTCGATATTATAAAGGAAAAAACCGGAAACGACCCGCTTGAAACATTCCAGACTGCTATGGAAAATGTTATGCCAACACTTGAAGTAAAGGCTCGCCGTGTGGGCGGTGCAACTTATCAGGTTCCGCTTGAGGTTCGCCCCGAAAGGCGCCAGACTCTCGGTCTGCGCTGGATAACGGCTTATGCCCGTCAGCGTTCCGAAAGAACAATGAAGGAACGCCTTGCTGCGGAGATTATGGACGCGGTTAATAAAACCGGCGGCGCAGTTAAGAAATGTGATGATACGCATAAAATGGCAGAGGCAAACAAGGCTTTTGCTCATTTCAGATATTGATTCCATAATCAGATTAGGAGGATATTATGCCAAGAAAAGTATCTCTTGAAAAAACAAGAAATATTGGTATTATGGCGCACATTGATGCCGGTAAAACAACAACTACCGAGCGTATCCTTTATTACACGGGAATAAATCATAAAATCGGCGAAACGCACGACGGCGCCGCCACTATGGACTGGATGGCGCAGGAGCAGGAAAGAGGTATTACAATCACCTCCGCCGCCACAACCTGTTTTTGGAAAGACCACAGGATAAATATTATAGATACTCCCGGCCATGTTGATTTCACCGTTGAGGTTCAGCGCTCACTGCGCGTTCTGGACGGCGCTGTTACCGTCCTTTGCGCGAAGGGCGGCGTAGAGCCCCAGTCCGAAACCGTTTGGCGCCAGGCTGATGACTATAATGTACCCCGTATGATCTATGTTAATAAAATGGATATTATGGGCGCAGATTTTTATAATGTTTTAAGCATGGTAAAGGAAAGATTTCACTGCAACGCCGTTCCCATCCAGCTTCCTATAGGCTCTGAGGATACCTTTAAGGGTATCGTAGACCTTATTAATATGGACGCTGAAATCTATTATGACGATATGGGAAATGATGTTCGCCGCGAAGAGATTCCGGAGGATATGAAGGAGCTTGCCGAGGAATACCGCGAAAAGCTTCTTGAGGCGGTTGCCGAGCAGGATGAAGCTCTTATGGACAAGTATTTTGACGGCCAGGAGCTCACTGTTGATGAAATCAAGAAAACAGTAAGAAAAGCAACCTGTAAGTGTGAAATGGTGCCCATCACCTGCGGCACATCTTACAGAAACAAGGGCGTTCAGCCCCTGCTTGACGCTATCGTTGATTTTATGCCCGCGCCTACGGATGTTGAGTCCATCAAGGGCGTAAATCCCGATACGGACGAGGAGGAGTACCGCCATTCTTCAGACAGCGAGCCGTTTTCCGCTCTTGCTTTCAAGATTGCAACGGACCCGTTTGTCGGCAAAATATGCTATTTCCGCGTGTATTCGGGCGTTCTGAACGCAGGCTCTCAGGTCTATAACTCTGTTAAGGGCCACAGGGAAAGAATGGGCCGTATACTTCAGATGCACGCAAACCACAGAGAGGATATTACGGAGGTTTACGCGGGCGATATTGCCGCTGCCGTAGGTCTTAAAAACACCACCACCGGCGATACGCTTTGCGATGAGAACCACCCCATCATCCTTGAATCCATGAATTTCCCGGATCCCGTTATCCGCGTTGCCGTTGAGCCTAAAACAAAGGCAGGTCAGGAAAAGATGGGTATTGCCCTCGCGAAGCTCGCCGAGGAAGACCCCACTTTCAGAGTGTATACGGACGAGGAAACAGGCCAGACCATCATTGCCGGTATGGGTGAGCTCCACCTTGAAATCATCGTAGACAGAATGCTCCGCGAATTTAAGGTAGAGGCGAATATCGGCGCACCGCAGGTAGCGTATAAAGAAACGATTCAGGCTGAATCCATGTCTGATACCAAATATAAGCGCCAGTCAGGCGGTTCGGGTCAGTACGGTCATGTTAAAATCCGCATGATGCCCAATCTTGATGAAAACGGTATCGGCAAGGGCTATGAATTTGTAAATTCCGTAGTCGGCGGCGCTATTCCCAAGGAATATATACCCGCTGTAGACGCAGGTATCCAGGGCGCTATGAAGAGCGGCGTGCTTGCCGGCTATCCGATGGTAGACATCAAGGTAGAGCTTTACGACGGTTCATACCATGAGGTTGACTCCTCGGAAATGGCGTTCAAGATTGCGGGTTCCATGGCGTTTAAGGACGCGGCTAAGAAAGCCAGCCCCATTATTCTTGAGCCGATGATGAAGGTAACGGTAATCGTTCCCGAGGATTATATGGGCGATGTTATCGGCGATCTCAATTCACGCCGCGGTCAGATCCAGGGTATGGAAGACAGAGCAGGCGCAAAGCAGATCAATGCCAGAGTACCGCTTTCGGAAATGTTCGGTTATGTTAACGACCTTCGTTCCAAAACACAGGGCCGCGGCAACTATACCATGGAGCCGGACGGATATGAGCCCGTTCCCAAGTCGATTTCAGAAGAAATTATCTCTACAAGAACCAAAAAAGATTAATTTATTTCTGTAATCCTAATAAAATTATTAAAAACACTTGATATTTTATCTTTGCTCTGATAAAATAATCATAACAATTTATGTACCTAATTATTTAAGGAGGAAAATTCCAATGGCAAAAGAAAAGTTTAACCGTTCCAAACCGCATGTAAACATCGGTACGATCGGCCATGTAGACCACGGTAAAACCACTCTTACGGCTGCTATTACAAAGTATCTTGCAAATGAGGGTCACGCTAAGTTTGAGGACTATGCTGATATTGATAAGGCTCCCGAAGAGAGAGAGCGTGGTATCACAATCAATACCGCTCATGTAGAATATGAAACAGAGAGCCGTCACTATGCGCACGTTGACTGCCCCGGTCATGCCGACTATATCAAGAACATGATCACCGGCGCGGCGCAGATGGATGGCGCTATCCTTGTTATCGCTGCTACAGACGGTCCTATGGCGCAGACCAAAGAGCACCTTCTTCTTGCTCGTCAGGTTGGCGTTCCCTATATCGTTGTATTCATGAATAAAGTAGACCAGGTTGATGACGATGAGCTTCTTGAGCTTGTTGAAATGGAAATTCGTGATACGCTCAGCGAGTATGAATTCCCCGGAGACGATGTTCCGATTATCAGAGGCTCCGCTCTTAACGCGCTTAACGCGCCTTCAAACGATGATCCTGCCTGCGAGTGCATCAAAGAGCTTCTTGATGCTGTAGACAGCTATATCCCCACTCCCGAGCGTGACGAGAACCTTCCGTTCCTTATGCCGGTTGAGGATGTTATGACCATCACAGGCCGCGGCACTGTTGCTACAGGTAGAGTAGAGCGCGGTATCCTCAAGCTCAACGAGGAAGTTGAAATCGTTGGTATCAAGGAAGAAATCAGAAAGACGGTTTGCACCGGTCTTGAGATGTTCCGCAAATCCCTTGATTTCACACAGGCCGGCGATAATGTTGGCGCGCTTCTTCGCGGTGTTCAGAGAACAGAGATCCAGAGAGGTCAGGTTCTTGCAAAGCCGGGTTCAATTCACCCGCACACCAAGTTCAAGGGCCAGGTTTATGTATTGACCAAGGATGAAGGCGGCCGTCATACTCCGTTCTTCAACAACTATCGTCCTCAGTTCTATTTCAGAACAACTGACGTTACCGGCGTTATCACGCTTCCCGAAGGCACTGAAATGTGCATGCCCGGCGATAATGTTCTTATGGATGTTGAGCTCATCACACCCATCGCTATCGAAAAGGGCCTTCGTTTCGCTATCCGTGAAGGCGGCAGAACCGTTGGTTCAGGCGTTGTAACAGATATCGAAGAGTAATTTAATCTCACAATGATTAGGAGCAGTCCTCGGACTGCTCCTTTTTTGCACGTATTTTAATTGCCGTCGTCTTTTAATCCAAGTATATAATCCGCGGAAATGTTGTAAAACAGGCATAATTTAATCAACCGTTTTATAGGCAGCTTGCTTTCGCCGTTTTCATATTTTGCGTAAGTGCGTTCGCTGATTTCCAGAATGTCTGCAACTTGCTTTTTGCTCAGATTGTTTTGTATTCTAAGCGCTTTGATTTTATCGGGGTAAATATTTTTCATAATTCTTCAGTGCTTTTGCTGTTTTTAAAAATTGTATATAGCCTGCTGTAATATGATACTGCAAAATGCGGTATTTGTCAATACAACAATTTGCGGTAGTATATAATATTTTCGGTGATTAAAATGTATAAGCGAATCAGAGATCTGCGTGAGGATGCCGATTTAACACAAAAGCAAATTGCGCAGCTGCTGCACTGTTCTCAGCAGGTGTATTCAAATTATGAACTGGGGCAGCGTGATATTCCGACAGCCGTGTTGATACGGCTTGCTAAATATTATAATGTTTCGGTTGATTATATTTTAGGCATTTCAGATAAAAAGGAGCGGCGTTAAGCTGCTCCTTTTTTGTACCGTTTATTCTATTTCATCTTTAAGCCCCAGTATATAATCTGCGGAAACATTGTAGTATCTGCAAAGGGCAATCAGGTGGCGAATCGGCATTTCGTTTACGCCTTTTTCATATCTGGAATAAACCTGCTGCGTTGTGCCTAAAAATTCCGCTACCGCCTGCTGGGTCAAATCATGGTCTTCTCTCAGGTCGCGTATTCTTTCCGTGTAATCCTTCATAAGTGCATCTCCGATTCAAAAGATACATAAATTTTACGATACACTTCATTTAGTGTATTGACTTTACATCATAAATGGTGTAAAATAACAATGCTGCATATGTTTGCTGTAGTTTTATTATTTTTATTTCCACTAAGGAGGTCATTATGAAAAAGATTTTGTGTTTGCTTTTATCATTGGCAATGCTTGTGAGCATATCGGCGGGAGTCTCTTTAACGGCTTCGGCGGATACAAGCGGCGATTTTGAGTATACAGTGCTTGACGACGGCACTGCC
>CAYOPQ010000035.1:0-8411 GCA_964405895.1 uncultured Bacteroides sp.
TTTAAAATTAGCACTCTTGCTTCCTGAGTGCTAATACTATTATAATCCATATTTTTCATTTGTCAACAGCAATTTGCAAAGAATTAAAATATTGTTCACACACGCATGAAACACCCAAAACAGAACCATCGGCTGAACGGGTAATTCCGTTTCCTTTTCTATTATAATGTTTTTTATTTTACATAATGATTTGTTCTGTTGCAACAATCATTTTCCTTTTGTCTACGCCGAGGGGAAAGCTGTTTACAAACCAACTGATTTCTGTTAATAATGTGGGTGTGAAAATCGTGATTTTGAATGGTTTTCCCGAATTTTGCTTTGAATTTCAGTGAAGGAGGTTATTTCATGAAAAGCAAAAAACTGCTTAGCGCTTTAATGGCGGTCGTTATGCTGATTTCAACTTTGTCGGTAGGCTTTTACGCAATTGCCGACGATAATGTTGATACAGCGGATACCGCTGTTTCCGAAGCTGAGGATAAAATTACGGCATTTTCCGATTATGCCGATTCCCTTTTCAGCACGGACAGCGAAAATTACGATGCTGCGGTAGCGGCATATGATGAAGCCGCAGCTGCCGTTGAAGCACTCAGCGAGGAGCAAAAGCTCCAAATGGATGTTGCCCTTTACGGCTATATGTTAAACTATGTTGCCGAATCCGTCGGCCGCGACGCGGATCAGGGCACGGGCACTGCTGCCAAAACATGGGCAACCATGAACGCGCTTTCCGATATAGAGAGCGTAATCGGCGACCTGCCGGAGGATTATCAGGCGGTCTATGACGCGTACGAGGCGTTCTATGTTTTGTACGGCGATGAGAACGCGAGCGTTTACGAGATCAACAGCTCTTACGGCTGGGACGCGTATGACGACGCGGTAGCCGCGTTCAATACCTGGACGGACGCTTTAAGCGAAATGTCTCAGGCGCAGTTTGCGTTTTCAAACTATTTGAATCCGAGTGCGGATTCTTCAACCGCAGGCTTTTATTTCGGCGCGGAGAGCACTTCCGAAAGCAGCGTAACCGCCGCCAATATAATCAGCTATCAGTTCAATATCCTTAAGGATACGGAAGGCGTCAGCGATGTCGTTCTTCCGGAGCGCAGTGATTATATTAGCCGCAGCGGATTCATTATCTATTCTTATTCATGGGTAGGAGATAACAACGGGCAAACCTATATTGACGCTTGGAATGCCGCTTATAGCCAAATCATAGACGAGCTGGTACCGATTGCAACAGAGGCTTATCAGACCGTTCTTGAGAAGTTTGATACGGTGTTCCCCGGTCTTGCAGACGCCGCGGAAGCGATTTTGGGTATTGGTCTGGACCTTGCCGAGGGCAGCGATGTTTCTTCTGACGATGTGCTGGAGGCATATGATAAGATCAATTCGCTTTCAGACAGCGCGCGTGCGTTCTTTGATGCGGTTGCCGAAAATTCGTCCATCCAGCTCGGCGCCACGCTCAACACAGCGATTGAATTCAACGAGAGCACAACCGCGCAGAATGCTTACAACAATACGCCTACCATCACTTATATAACCGTAAGCGATGTAATAGACAGCTTTGACGCGTATATTGATGATTTGAACTATAACGAATTCGTTGAATATGTAGCTTCCGTTGATGTGGACAGCCGCACAACAGAGCAGATTACAACGGCGCAGGAACTTTACGCCGTGCTCAGCTCCGATAAAAAGGACGCAATAGACGATGATACATACAACAAGTTCCTTGAAATCATTGTTCCGCTCAAAGATACCACCGATTATGCGGATGTGATTGCGGCGTTTGAATCCACCGCATTCGTTCGTCCTCCCGAAAGCTCCGTGGCTTGGACGGAAGGCGGAATCCAGTCTTTCGCGGACACGCTTGAAGGCCTGTTTGCCGCTGACGGTCTGCTTTCCACCTTCGGCATTAATTTTAACCTGGAAAGCCTGATTTCAGAAAATCTCTATTCAGCTTCAATCATCAATATGATTTTGGATCTGTACGCAACCCTTTCCCACAATACAACGGAGCTTGTATCTGTTTCCGGCGTATCGCTCACGCTCGGCACGATTATAGAAATGGTAATCACGCCGGAAGATCTTGCAGAGGCGCTGCCGGAGGACAAGTACAGCAGCATCGTAGAGCAAATCAACGCGGTTGCAGTTACGGCTGACGACCCGGAAGACACCAACGAGCTGGATAAGATTGCGGAAATTGATTTTACCGCAGAGGATTGGGGTTTCACAGAGGGCGATAAAGACGGCTTTATAGATGCGCTCCTTGCGGTGCTCCGCCCCGTGACCCAGCTTTTGGCTCCGGACGCTGCAATCAGCTTCAGGATCCTGATTATAACCGTATCTATTGAAATCGGGCTCAATATGTTCGGCTATATCGTTGGGGATGACGGCGAATATATACCCGGCATATATGAAAATCTGCTTCAGCTCTTTGAGCAGCTCGGCTTGAACGACCTGCCCACGGCTGAGGAATATGAAGCAAATTATTACGCGGTAAGAGAAGAAGAGGGCGAAGCAGTAGCTGCCGATGAATTCCTGAGGCCGATTATTGAGTCGCTTTTCACAAATATTATTGACCCGCTTTGCGAGAGTCCGGTAAATACGCTTATTGATGTTTTGCCCAGATTGGCGTATATTATAGATGAGGACAGACTGAATACCTATATTCAGAATGTTATAAACGCCCAGGGCGGCGAGGCTGTTTATGTCAAAGTTCTCGGCGCAACGGTTTACACGGTTGATCTTTCGTCACTCAGTATAGACCTTTCCACCGATGCGATCAACGATCTCATCCCCGATACCATAGATGTCGGCTCCCTTATCGGAGACGGAACAGAGCTTGTTCTCAATATCGGCGATATTCCGTGGTCCGAGCTTGCCGACTGCGTAACGCTCAGCGCGGTTCCGAGCTCTACCATCTATCATGAATACACGCTTCTCAGAACAGGTGAAACAGACAGCTGCCTTTCAACCATCATGTACTGGCTGTATGATGTTGTCTTTGCGGACGCGGATACTTACGCAACCGTTAAGAACCTGATTTTGGATCTTATTCCGAGCAGCTATCAGTTTCTTGTAAGAATTATACTCTTTACGAATTTATTTGACCTTGTTCAGGCTGCCGGAAAGGTAGACGGCTACGGTATACTTCTTGACCACTCGCTGTTGGGCGGAACACCCACAGGGCTTGAGATCTGGAAGATAGAAGCCTCCGCGGGCGAAGGCGGGTCGGTTGACCCGAGCGGCACGATAGAGCTTAAACAGACCGATTCAACAACATTTACAATAACTGCCGATGAGGGCAACACGATTTATTCGCTTACGGTAAACGGTGAAGCCATTGCCGACGCCGCAGGACTTACATCATATGCGTACACGGTAGAGGGATCTGCTGTTACCTCCTCAGACAGTGACCTCTTCTATCCGGCCGATGTAATCATTGAAGTAATTTTTGCGGATGAAGACGGCAATCCCATCGGTATTACGCCTGAAGAACCCGAATCTTCTGACCCTGACGAGGGTGATGACGGCAAAGTTGAAGGTGAAAGCGGATCGCAGGACGCCGAAGAAAGCGAAACGCCTGACACCGAATCTCCTGACGAGGGTGAAAGAACGGGGGTTCCCGGGGGAGAAAACCCGTCAACGGGTACGGAATCTCCGTCCGATCCCTCAACAGACTCCGATGACGATACTGCGGACGATACAGAGACCCCGATAAGCATCAGCGATACAGATGATGACGACGATGATGATGATACTGCTCTGCCGACTCTGAACAGCAGCAATGTAAGCCTGCCGGATACGGGTGCGGATCAGGTGGTATCCATGAGCGTTATTACACTGATTCTTGCCGCGGCAGCGGGCGTTATCGTTTGGCTTCTGCTCAGGAAGAGGATTGTTAAAGAATAACGGCGCTTAGCCTATTTAGATTTAAAAAAACAAATATAATTGTCAATGTCGGGTGAAAATCCGGCATTGGCAATTTTCTGCTTTTCTGTATTACAGCAGTCATGGGAAGGAAGAGGCTTTTATGAGCGAATACAAAGACGCTTTGAAACTGGCAAATAACGAATCCCGCGAATTCACAAAGGAATGTATCAAAATTGCAACGATTGAGCTTGCGCAGAAAGAGCCGTTTGATAAACTCACCATCAGTGCGCTGGTTCAGCGTGCGGGTGTGTCTCGGGCTGCCTTTTACAGGAATTATCATTCAAAAGAAGATGTGATTGCGGAGCTGTGCAATGAAATTTTGGATAAAGTAAAAAATTTTGTTGTTTCAAACAATTCCGAAGATGACTATTTATTCTATCTTAAACTATTTTCTACGGTTAAAAAGAATAAAGACGGCATAGATTCGCTGATCTCCATAGCGCTGCTGCCTGTTTTTCAGGCGCATCTGAATTTAGCCTCTCTATATACAATTTTATCTATGCGTTTTGCACGGTATAACGGCTATGCGCAACAGGCGATAGGCGGAGCATTCAGTTACACCTTTTATTCATGGTACTCCGGAGGCATGAAAGAGAGCGCAGAGCAAATGGCGGCGCTTTGCAGCAGTTATTCCAAAGCTATCGCTTGTTCTTTACAGACGGGCAGCACCGCTGCGGAAGCTTCTGACCATGACCCGAACGGCGGACAGCCGTAACAGCGGGTACATTCCCCCACCCTCTGCCGGAACACACGCTGTGTGCCGCACAATCCGTTTTTCATTTTTATCAGCCTTAAAAAATGCGCCCTGCAATGAAACCATTGCAGGGCGCATAACTTTTTGTTAATGATACGAATTTAACTGTTTGCAGGGGCGGCTATGCCGTTTTTCTCCCACGCCGGCACTTGACGATCACGACTGCCGCAGCCGAAGCCATGGCAAGCATCCAAAGCAGGATATTTACACTGTTTCCTGTTTTGGGAGATGTAGCAGAACCGCTGCCCGATGATGACGCGGCGCTTGCGGAGGTGCTTGTGCTGCCGTCTCCTGAGCCGGCACCGCCGTCTCCCGAAGCTGTGCCGCCGGCTGTATAGCCTGCGGGAAGCGTCCAGGTCCGTGTGATCACGGTATCATTATCCTCCGTATAATTGCTGTCCGTTCCCATAGTATCCGCAATGCGGCCTATATATTCGGTCAGCTCGGCGCGGAGCTCTGCCGTTACAAGCCCCTCTTCCTCGGAATCACCGTTGATAAGCTGCTGTAAAAGCGTTTCCAGATCAATATCAATTTCACCAAATCCGAGCTGCGCAAGCAGCGGGGATAAATCATCTAAAAGATTCTTCAGCGTATAGCCGTCCGGAATTTCCGAATCCTCATTGCATATTACGGACAAGATCGCCGAGCCGAGAAGGGTTTCGCTTTCGGTATCCGCCGCAATCAGGAGCGGCGTGCGGCTATCGTCATAAACGATGCTGACGGAGCCGTCCGCATTATCGACCCCGACGATACCCGTGAAATCGGAGAAATCCACAGCGTCAAGCACGATATTGAGCAGGTTTGTCACATGGCTTATCAGAATATCAATCAGAATATCCGTAAGCTCTCCGCTCGCCAGATAAGCGCGGGCATCTATGACCCACTGCGGCTGCTCAAGGCTGTCCTCTCCGCCGAGGTGGCTTTGGTAAATGAAATTGGCGTAATCCAGAATGGTTTTGTCTGTATCTTCGTCCTGAGAAACCACAACCGCAGCCACATCCTCAATCGCCGCCTCGATTACGGAATCCAGCACCTCGGGTTCGGCAAGCAGCGCATTTACAGAATCAAACAGGCAGTTGAGCGAATCTATAATGCCGTCCTCAGGAATCTGAAGCCCTATACTGTTTTCCTCACCGCTGTACGCGATTAAAACCATAGCGCTGTCATCATCATAAGACAAAGAGAGATTCCCTTCATCCGGCGCAACGGCACTGATCAAAAACGGGAGCGCTATTTCCACGATCTGCTCAACCGTCAGCGAAATAACGCCGTTTAACAGCAAATCGCTGATCAGCGTTTCCAGAGCGGTTTTACTGCCTGTTTCCGCAATTTCCTCATAATAGCTGTTCAGCACCTTATTCACCATGCCGGCAACCGATTCGCTTGTGAAGCCGTTTTCCTTGCCGTATGCGGAGATGTCCTCAATCGTCTGCTCCTCTCCGGTAAGGGGATTTGTGAATGTCACGGGCCCGACGCCGGTATAGGTTTTAATACGCATGGTTTCATTTACCGTTGTGCCGTCAATCACACGCGTCAGCGTTGCCGACCGCGCGGGCGATGGGTAAGTCAGCAGCGAGCCTGTTTCAATATCATAAAGCGTATTGCCGCTTTCCGTTGTAACCGAAGCGATATCGTTGGCATGCATATGACCGGTAAAAATATACGCCATACCGGCATCCGCATACACCTGCGCCAGGCGCTCATAATCGTTTACTAAGAAATCGGGCATAAGCTCGGCTTCCATTTCAAAATGAGGCACAACGCCGTGGTGCTGCAATCCGATAACGGTGTCCCCGCGCAGAGTGGCAGCCTCGATCTGCTCAACGATCCAGCTTTCAAGCTCCTCGCTTATGGCGCCGCTTGTTTCGTGCTCATCCTCGCCGGAATCCGTATTATCCGCACTGTAGCGCGCGGAATCAATGGCAATAATTGTAAATCCGTCCTTAGGACGCGCCACATAGGAAAGTCCCCCGCCCTGTTTGCCGTCCGACGGCGTAAAGGTGGCGATTACGGTTTCATCATTATAAATAAGGTCCGCATAGATTTCCCTGAAATCCTGCTGCGTTGTCCTCTCAGCCGCAACGGCAACGCCGTCCTCCGTATTAAAATTCACGCCGTTGGAATTGTTTATATCATGATTGCCGGGAACAACATAGACCAGTATGCCGGTATCCTGCTCAAACTGCTCTAAAATTTCCGCCAGCTCTTCATGATTCTGCTTTTCTCCGTCCTTGGTCAAATCACCGGATATGAGCAGCACATCGGGATCGTCCTGCGCAATCGTATCCAGCATCGCCGTAAGGAATGCGGAGCTTTCGGCAAACATTTTCCTGTCACTGTTAAGGTGTTTCTGAAAATCTTCCGTATCCTTGATCATATTGGGCGAAAGATAATGCGTATCTGACAGTACGGCGATTTTCAGTTCCTCCTCCTGCACGGAGGTTGCGGCAGCAGCCGACACGGCGGGTATAACCAGCATTACCGCCGCGAGCAGCGCGGCTATTCCCTTGCTCATCCATTTTTTCATTGTTTCCTCTCCTTTTCTTAAAAATATAACTACAGCGCCGGCAGCTTTCAGCACGGCTTAAGCACATAAAAACGGCAAACGCTTTTTACGGAGAACAAAATATCCCGAAAAAGCAAAGCACGCTAAAAAATAAGAATCCACATTGGCACAGTACCTCTCAAATATCAAAATTAAATATAGTTTTACAAACTAATCATATCAATAAAGGAAATATTTTTCAATACAAAATTTTAATATTTGTAAATATTTATACAAAAAGCGCGTAATGCCAAAAGCATTACGCGCCGAATAACAAAAAGAAATGCGATATTTTCGTTTTATTTACATGATTAAAAAAAATCCGCTGATAAAATAAAGCACCGCTTTCTTTACCGTTCTGTTAAAGGGGCAATATAACTTTTAATTATTGTTTTGAAATCATATCTTTTTCTTCTTCCTTTTGTTTATTCTTTCCTTTCTCTCTGAAAACAACCCCGAAAATAAGGCGGGTAAGTCCTGATGCGGCAAACATATTCCAGAAAAACGCCATAGGGAAGTTTTTCAATACCGTTCCTATCCATATAGCCGGAAGATCCACCCAACTTCTGCTGCCTAAAATAATGTTGAAAAGTATCGACGCCACAAGGCTCATTGTCGGGCACATAACCGCAACCGTGCCTGCCTGACGCATGATTCTGCAAAAATAAGGATTGTCCTTTTGCGGGTTGCAGTATTTTTCCGAAAATTTTGAGCCTATTTTATTACCGAAAAGGGATGACAATATAAAAGCTATAATACCCATATAAAGCGTTTCCTTAAACGCCTCCCATAATACTGCATTGGTCATGGTGCTGAAGCCGCCGAGTTTAAGGTTATATCCCATTTCGATAGCTGTGTTGTATACCTCCATACCATATGCCATGATGTATGACATGAAAAGGCTGTATACGATTCCTTGAAATTTTGTTTTTGGCATTTTTATATCCTCCTGCAAAAAAAAATTAAGCGTATAACGCCTCAAAAAGGCATTATACGCTTTGCCGTGCATATCGCTACGCGCTTAATTTTTATACCACTTTTAGTTAATTTTGTCAAGCAACAATAATCTGTTTTTTGAATTATTTATTCAGATAGGAGAGCAGTGCTTCCTTGGTGTTGGGCATTTTACCGTCTATGACAAGCGTCAGCAATTCGGAAAGCTTTTCACCGATCTGCTTTCCC
>CAYOPQ010000035.1:8511-19361 GCA_964405895.1 uncultured Bacteroides sp.
ACCGTCTATGACAAGCGTCAGCAATTCGGAAAGCTTTTCACCGATCTGCTTTCCCGAAAAGCCGAGCGCGATAAGATCGTTTCCGTTTACGGCAAGGTCCTTCAAACGATAAGGCTCGCCGCCGGCGATCATAGCCTTTGCCTTTTCCTTTAATTCACAAAGCACCGCGATCTCAGCCATAACCTCAGGTTTCGCAGAAGCATGGGCCTTCAAATCTGCAATGCGGACATCAAAAAGCGAAAGCGTGTATTCGGGACCGATCTTATTGAACCAACGCTTTATATTGATTGTATACACATTTTCAAACGACTGATGGTATTTCACGAGCGTTACAACCTTATTATATATCTCGTTTGATACCTTAAATGACTTAAGCACATCGGAGGCGATCAGGACACCCGCCTCGGCGTGCGTTTTAAAATGGTCCCGCCCGTTTTCATCCGTGCGTTTAACAACGGGCTTGCCGATGTCATGAAGCAGCATTGCGAGGCGGACGGCGGGCTCCTTCGGCGCGGCCTGAACGGCGCGGATGATATGCCCGTAAACATCATAGCAGTGCCAGGGCGTATTCTGCGCGCAGCCGAAGCACGGCTTCAGCTGCGGGATCACAACGCCTATGACATGCCTGAACGCATCCAGCACATTTAAAGCATAATCGCCGCACAACAGGCGCATCAGCTCTGAAAAAATTCGTTCAGGTGAAATATGATTGAGCAGCTGCATATTCTCAAAAATCGCTTTTTGGGTGCGCGCCTCTATTGAAAAGCCGAGTGTAGCGGCAAAGCGCAGCGCGCGCATGATGCGCAGGGCGTCCTCTTTAAATCTTGCGTCCGCGTCGCCGACGGCTCTTATAATTTTATCTTTAAGGTCCTGCCTGCCGCCGAACGGGTCCACAAGGGCGCTTTTTTCATTATACGCCATTGCGTTTATTGTAAAATCACGGCGTTTCAGATCCCCTTCAATATCCGAGATAAACTCCACATGTTCAGGGTGCCTGCCGTCTTTATAAATCCCGTCCGACCGAAAAGTGGTTATTTCAAAAGGCGTTTTATCCATAACAGCGGTTACGGTGCCGTGTTTGATGCCTGTTTCCACCACTTTTATATTCAAATTTTTTAAAACCGCCTCAACCTCCGCCGGCAGAGCGGAAGTGGTTATATCCGTATCCGAAACAGGCTTTCCGAGCAGGTCATCACGCACGCAGCCGCCTACAAGATAAGCACTGAACCCGGCGTTTTCAAGCGCGTTTATAATGAATTTTGCTTCCGGCTGAATTTGCATGATTTTACCTCCGAATTTTTAGTTTATTTTATCACAAATTTTATAAGAATACAAATATGAGAAAGTTATTTTACTATTCGTTTATGTTTTTGCTCGGCGGCTACGGATACTGCACCATTGAAATCCTGTGGCGGCAGAGGACGCATTACAGTATGTTTCTTGCGGGCGGAATTATACTTGCATTTTTAGCGTTTGTTCAGAGAAAAATGAAAAAGGCACCTCTGATGGAGAAGTGCCTTTTGGGAACCGTATTCATAACGGCAGTTGAATTTATATTCGGCTGTATATTTAATTTAACGCTGAATATGAATGTTTGGAATTACAGCAACATTCCGCTGAATCTGCTTGGGCAGATCTGCCTGCCGTTTTCACTGCTCTGGCTGCTCCTGTGCGTCCCCGTTTTCAAATGGATCGTTAAAGACGATCTTTACAGCAGATTTATCTGAATATTTTTTAAGCTCCGCTACCGCCTGCCTGACCTCGTCTTCATCAAGCAGCGGCTGATCCTCGGGATAATTCCATTTATCAAACGGATTCTGCTTTTGAATGACCATTCTGCCGTTTTCATCAAGCGCCCACGGGTAAACAAGTATTTTTCTTTTGTTTTTCACAAAGAAAAGGCTGCCTGTTCTGCCGTGGGAAATATTTTTAAAATAGACAAGACCCTTTGCCTGCCTCATAATTGTAATCACCTGCTGGTCATAGGAAAGGCGCTTGAACTGCCACCTGTTGAAGGCGGGCAAAACGGCGATTCCGAGCACGATTACAACAGCGATTATGATGATGATCTGATATGCTTCCATTATTTTTCAACACCTAAGGTTATGATTTCAAACGGTGAATAATCAAGCGTATCCGTTTCTCCCTGCTCCTCTTCAAGCATATTGAGCAGCTTTACCTTTTTACCGAGCTTGATTGTGCCGCGCGAGCCGTTTTGCTCGGACAGGCGGACAACGATCCTTTTGCCGTCCTCGCTGTATTTGAGCGCCTGGAGATAGAGCGGCTCAAAAGACGGCAGTGAGCACTGCGCGTCTGCCCTGACAAGCGGAACATTATACTGAAGTGCAAGCCTGTTTACGCCCGCGGATACCGCGCCGCCCTCGTGCGGAACGATCATATAGCAGAAATTATGCGTACCCATATCCGAAACGACATCGGGGCGTATGGTTGACCGCAGGAGAGAAAGGCTGATAAGATTTTTGTTGAAGCCCACGCCGTATTTGCCCTCGTTGATCACGGCAATGCCGCCGTCTGTTTCCGAAAGATCACACCACTTGTGCTGGCACACCTCAAAGCGGGCCTGCTGCCAGGTGGTGTTTTTATGCGTATCGCGCTCAATAAAGCCAGCCGATGTATCGCAAAGCGCTTTTCTTGCAAGCACATTACATTCAAATTCAACCTTTGCAAGCTTGTGCTTTTCATTCCAGTCGACCACATGCTCAACCTCTATGCCGCGGCTGCGCCTGAAAAACCTGATAATAACCGTCCAGGTGGATTTTTCCGTTTTCAGCGTGGCGGTAAAGGATGCCGCTTCGCCGTCGCTCTCAAGAAGAGAGAGCGGCATAGCCACCGCGGGCGCGATTTCCTTATCTCGGTAGTTCGGAAGAATATCCCACGCGTCATAGGTGCCGGGGCGGTCGTCAAACAGCTTGAGCTTATTGAAATCGCCGTTTACCCATTCGCGCTGCAGCTCTTTGTCATAAAGCGAAGCTATGGAGCCGTCCGCATTCAGCTTTGCCGAATAGTAAGGCGTTTCAATCGTATCGCCGATGGTTATCCATTCCCCGCGGTATGAGGCGGAGCGAAGATGCGCGCCGGAGAGCGGGGCGGTATTGGGGATAAGCCAGTTGCCTTTAACGAACTTTCTTGTTGAGGTACCGTTTTTATTGGGGACAAAGGTCAGCGCGTCTCTTTTGAAATTGAGCGTGTTGAAATACTTTGAGCCGGTGCCGATGATTTCATCAAGAGCCGCGTCAATTTCCGCGTAATCAGCCATTGCGTCCTCATATACGGGGCGTATATGGGAGCCCGGAAGTATATCGTGGAACTGATTGATAAGGAATTTTTTATAAAGAGCGGCAATTTTTTCAGTATTGTTCTCCCCTCTTAAAACGCTCAACAGCTCCGCATTCCTGAATTTAAACTCAAGGCGGCGGTTTGCCGCTTTCAGCTCGCTCTTTGTTGTGAAGGTGCCGCGGTGCATTTCAAGATACAATTCGCCGTCCCAGATTTCAAGCTTATCGTTATCTTTTAAATTCTTTTCAAGAAATTCGGCGCCGCCCATATGCGTGCATTTCGGCATGATGGAAAGCTTATTGAACCTGTGCATAAGCTCTATCATTTCTTCGGTGCAGCCCGAACCGCCGTCTCCGTAGCCGAACATATTCATCGTTTGGCCGCCGCTGTCTTTATCTATATATGCCTCCCAGTTTTCCTGTATCTGGCTGGGCATGTTCCATGTAATAAAATGCGTCGGCGGAACGCAGGCGTAAATCTCCGTACCGTCTATGCCGCGCCATATAAAATTATTGTGCGGGAAGCGGTTGGTATCGTTCCATGTGGACATTTTATTTGAAACAAAATAATCCACGCCGCTTTTCTTGAGTATCTGGGGCAAAATCCAGCTGTTGCCGAAAACATCGGGCAGCCACGCGTTGTTTACGGTTTTCCCGAACATACGCTTATAGGTAAGCTGGCCGTAAACGCACTGGCGTATCAGGCTTTCGGCGCTCGGAACATTACAGTCCGGCTCAACATACATGGCGCCTACCGGCTCAAACTGACCGCTTTTGACCTTTTCTTTAAGCTCTTCAAAAATATCCGGATAATATTTTTCAAGCGTTTCATACACATACGGCTGCGTGTGCGTATATTTGAAATCCGGATACCTGTCCATAAGCCTGAGCTGTATAAGAACCGTGCGCAGATTTTTCTGCACCGCATGGATCCTGCGCCAATAATAAGCAATATCAAGGTGGGAATGCGCGATAAGCGCTACATCGCCCGCGCCCTTGTAATTATCATTTGCGTATACAACATCGTTTATGTATTTTTGCGCGTCCTCAACGCCCGTAAGCTCCTCAGACTCAAAATCAATAAAATTCATCGCGTTATTGAGCTCTTTATTGAGGAAATTTCTGTAATCCTCGTTAAAAAGCTCGCTTTTGGCTATATCAAGCAGCAGCTCAAAATCATAAACGAGATCCTGAACGGCATGATTGACCGTGCATATATAGGCGCCTTCAAAAACCTGACGGCAGCCGCGCACGGACAAGCTTTCCGGATTTCGTTCATCATCCGGCTTGCTTCTGTTATAGCCTGTCATTTCAAAATGAAGCGTTTTTGTATCATCTATATACGGAGAAAGAAGCATACGCTCTCTGTTGGGGTCTACGCCGCCGATATATTTGCCGTTGACCTTGACGCAAATTTCCGCCGCCGTTTTGAGGGAGAACCACAGCTCCTTGCCCTGCATTTCGGCAGGTATATCCACATCCGCCTTGATAAAAGCAGTTCCGTCCGGCGTGAAATACATATCCCCCTTATGCAGCGGGCGGTAATCCTCCGGATAATATTCATATTCCATTTCAGAGATCTGGCGCGCGTCCCTAATCATCAGATTTTCTATTTCCCACTTAGAGGAATAAATATAACGCTTGAGCCAGCCGAAGCGAAGATCCGTCCACTCCTCCGGGCGCATGGATCTTCTTACAACTTTAATATGTGCCATTTATACGACCTCCTCAAACATCCTGAAAATAGGGCTTTTTACGGACAGCCCTGACGGTTACGGACTGATTGAGATCCCGCTTGATCTCGCTTTCAATCCATGCCACGCAGCGGTGCAGAATAAGGCATTTTGAACATTCGCCGCGGAATATCACGGTCAGTTCATTGCCGTCAAGCGAAACAAATTCAATCCAGCCGCCGTCGCCCTGAAGCTTCGGCTGAAGCACATTTTCAATATAATCCCGAATATTTTTCATACACGCACCTCAAGCTTCTATAATCTTTTTAACCGAATTTCTGATTTTCTCCAGCCGCTCTACGGCTTTCTGCCTGTTTTCCTCGCGAACGCTGTAATAAATTTTTATCTTCGGCTCCGTGCCGCTTGGACGGACAGCGACCCATGAGCCGTCGTCCCACACGAATTTCAGTACATTTTCAATCGGCAAATCGTCTATGCCCTTTGAATAGTCAAGGACTCTGTCCGCCCCCTCGAAAACGGAAAAGCCGTTTGAGCGGAAATAATCCATAAGCGTGCTGATTTTTTCAGCCCCGTCCTTGCCCTTTAACACAAACGGGTCAAGGGCGTCAAGGAAATATCCGTACTCCGCGTAAATATCGTTTAAGCCGTCTATAAGGGTCTTCCCCTGCGCCCTGTACCATGCCGCCATCTGGCATATCAGCATGGAGGACACAACGCCGTCCTTATCGCGGGCATACATGCCTACAAGATAGCCGTAGGACTCCTCATAGCCGATAACAAATTCGCGGCTGCCCTCTTTTTCGTATTTATTCATCTTATCGCCGATATATTTAAAGCCCGTAAGCGTTTCATCAATATGAAGCCCGAAGCTGCGGGCGATATTTGCGCCGAGCTCAGAGGTTACAATGGTCTTGACAAGCGTGGATTTTTCGCTGAGCGAGGCTTTTTTCATCGTAAGCACGAATTTCACGAGCAGCGCGCCCGTCTGGTTACCGGTAAAGAGAACATATTCGCCGTTTGCGTCACGCACGGCAATGCCTACCCTGTCGCAGTCCGGGTCCGTTCCGAGCACCAAATCCGCGCCGATCTCTTCGGCGTACTCGATTGCGATATTCAGCGCGTCCTTTTCCTCCGGGTTCGGGCTCCTTACGGTTGAAAAATCGCCGTCCGGCAGCTCCTGTTCCTTGACTACATATACATCAAAATTTTTCAGCATTTCACGGACGGGGATATTTCCCGTTCCGTGGAGCGGCGTATAGACGATTTTAAGGTCTGAGCCCTCTGTATACAGCGACTGCTCACCGACCGCTTTATAATAATCATTCAGGATCTCATCGCCGATTTCAATGATTTCGCCGCCCTTTTCAAGCAGCGCCGCAACAGAGGAATACGCCTCCTTTTCAATATAGGAAAGCAGCTCCGCCGCCGCTTCTGTACAAATCTGGCAGCCGGTTTCGTCATAGACCTTATATCCGTTATACTCCTTTGGATTGTGCGAGGCGGTAATCATGATACCCGCGCTGCACGCAAGCCGCCTGGTTGTAAAAGACAGCACCGGAACGGGAATACAGTATTTGTACCTGTATACCTTAATGCCCTCAGCGGCAAGTATCTTTGCCGCGGCAAGTGAAAACGCAGCCGAATTATTGCGCGTATCATACGCTATGGCAACGCTTGCCGAGCTGCCGAATTTATCAAGAAGATAGTGCGCAAGGCCGAGCGTAGCCCTGCCCACGGTGTATTTATTCATTCTGTTTGAGCCCGCGCCCATTACGCCGCGCAGGCCGCCTGTTCCGAAAGCGAGATCTTTATAAAATCTGTCTTCAATATCCTTTTGATTGTCCGCCGCAGAAATCAACTCGTTTTTGGTTTCTTCGTCGGCAAACGCAAGCCACTCTTTGAATTTTTCCTCAAAGCCCATATGATCACTCCGCTGTCTAATAATAGATTAATAATAAATTGGAATCATTATATCATTTTGTAATAAGCGCCGCAAGGTAATTTGCGGATATTTTTAAGTTTTCCTTCTTTTTTGAAGCAGCGAAAGCCGTTAATTGTCGTCCACTTCACGGTACTCAACCTCAACAGCGCCGTCCCCGTCCTTTTTTTGCGAAAGCCTGTCCTGGATTTCCTTTGCAATCTCGTGTACCTGGATATATGCCATCAAATCCAATACGGCGAAGACAAGAAGCCCTATGCCGAGGAACTGGACGAGCGTATTCTGCGCCCGGAAGGGATTTGACATGCTGACGATACCCAAAACAACGGAAGCGATGGACAGTACCGTTGTAACGATACGCAAATGCGGCGCGTAAAACGAATTCACAAGATTTACGATACCGCCCACAAGCAGGAAAATGCCCATAAGAAATACGATTACGGATATGATCTGCCTGTAGGCAAGGCAGATGATCAGCCCGGAAATAACGGCTATGATCCCCAGGGTCAAAGTAAACGCAAATCTACGCTTAATGACATAATTGATAATTGCAAAGACGCCGCAGGCTATAAACATACCGCCTAAAACAAGCGAGGCGTATTCCAGCATTTTATCCGGAAAAGCGATAAGCAGCACACCGAAAACAGCGCACACAATAATAACGATCAGCGAATATTTTTTTATCTCAACTAAAATCTTGCGCATACGGATTCCTTTCAGCATTATACTATATTATTCCTTGATTTTATTAAATAATTAAGGGGCGGTTTTCTCCGCCCCTATAATCAATCTTTATCACTTTCCTCTATGATTTTCTGGGAAATATGTTCGGGGCATCTTTCATACCTTGCAAATTCGCTTTCAAACGAACCCCTGCCCTGCGTGATTTGGCGCATGGATGTAGAGAAGGTTGCCATTTCCGCCTGCGGAATCTCTGAAAGGATTTCCTGCATACCGTCTCCGTTCGGCGTCATGCCCAGAACCCTGCCGCGCCTTTTGTTTATATCTCCTATGACATCGCCCATAGCGTCGTCGTTACAGAGTACCTTTACAGACATAATCGGCTCAAGCAGGATGGGACCCGCCTTAGAAACGCCCTCTTTAAAGGCGATGGAAGCCGCCATTTTAAAGCTCATTTCGCTTGAATCAACGGGATGATACGAACCATCATAAAGCGTTGCCTTTACGCCCACCATGGGATAGCCCGCGAGAACGCCCTTTTCCATACATTCATTGAGGCCTTTTTCAACCGCGGGGAAGAAATTCTTAGGCACGGAGCCGCCCACAATCCGCTCTGAAAATTCAAGCTTATCGCAGGTGCTCGGCTCAAATTCAATAAACACATCGCCGAACTGACCGTGACCGCCGCTCTGCTTTTTATGGCGCCCCTGGGCGGAAACCTTCTTTGTAATGGTTTCACGGTACGCAATCTTAGGCGCTTTCAGCTCTACATCCACGGAAAATTTGGATTTGAGCTTTGAAACGGCAACATCTATCTGCTGTTCGCCGAGCCCCTTAACAATCTGCTCATGCGTTTCGTTATTCACGGAAAATTCAAGGCTCGGATCCTCCTCGCAAAGGCGTGAAAAACCGGAGGCTATTTTTTCTTCCTCACCCTTCTTGACCGCTTTTACCGCCATAGTGTAGGTGGCGCCGGGAACGGCAACGCCGTCCGCCCTGATGATTTTATCCGCGGAGCAAAGCGTATCGCCCGTATTGAACCCGGAAAGCTTGACGACAGCGCCTATATCGCCCGCAGGGATCTCCGGGCAGTCAAGCTGCTTGGCGCCGAACATGGTAACAAGCTTGCCCATGCGCTCTTCCCTGCCCGTGCGTTCATTATATGCAGGCAGTGAAGCAGTGATTTTACCGCTGAGGACTTTGAAGAACGACAGCTTGCCGATAAACGGGTCCGCAACCGTTTTAAAGCACACCGCAGCAAGCGGACCGCTTGGATCTGCGGTAAGCTCGATGGGCTCGTCGCCGCTGATGGCGTATTCCGAACCGGGAGAAGGGCAGACATCCGCAATAAAATCAAGCAGCATATCGCAGGCGGCGCCGTTTATGCCGCTGACTGCGAACATAGGTATAACAGAGCCGTCGGCAACGCCGAGCTTAAGACCGTTGATACGGTCCTCTTTCGTAAGCTCCTCGCCCGAAAAATACTTTTCCATGATCTCTTCATCCGTACCGGCTACGGCTTCGTTAAACACTTCTTTAACAGCATCAAACCTTGCCGCATCATCGTGGCTCACCTCGGCGGGAACCGCTTTGCCGCCGCTATAGGAATAGGCTTTGTCCTCTACTAAATTATAGTAAGCCGCTACCTTGCCGTTATTGACAACGGGAACAACTACCGGGCAAACGCTTGAGCCGAACTTTGCCGCCATTTCATTGAAGGTTTTATAGAAATCCGCTCTTTCATCATCCATCTTCGTGGCAACTATGATCCTTGCCATACGGCGTGAACCCGCGCTTTTGAAAGCCTTTTCCGCGCCGACGGCAAGGCCTGTGCGCGCCGAAACAACAATGAGCGCAGTCTCCGCGGCGCGTATGCCTTCTGCCGCGCCCTCCGCAAAGTCAAAAAGACCGGGGGTATCCAAAATATTTATTTTCTTTCCCTTATATTCAACGGGAGCGACCGCGCAGGAAACGGAGATTTTTCTCTTTTTCTCTTCCGCGTCATAATCCATAACGGCATTGCCGTCATCCACCCTGCCTATTCTTTCCGTTGCGCCGGCAACATTCAAAAGCGCCTCCGCCAAGGTGGTCTTTCCCTTAGAGGCATGGCCGGCAAGAACGATATTCCTGATATTTTGCGCATCATAAACTTTCATAAAACAACCTCTTTTGTACAGACGGCGAGCCGCCTGTTTTTTCAAATATTTGTTTACATTGTATAATAATTTTGATTTCTTGTCAATTTTTTATGTATGTTTTAACCATTAAGACAATATTTTTTAACTTTTGAATAAAAATTTAAGATTTTTTTGGTAATTTTATACATATATTCTTATAAAACCGGCTGTCCGTAAATTTATATTAAAATCATTCCGCAGATATGAAAAAACATATTGCATTCAGCCGCTCTTCATATTATAATATAGCCGCATTGCATCCGCAGGGGTAACGGTTCCCCGAATATACGGCCGCCGTTCTTGACAGCCGTAAATTGGAGCAGTAGCAGAAAGGAAATTGAATATGAACACAAAAACAAAAAAAATCGTAGGCGTGGCTCTTTTCACAGCCATAGTGGTTGTTTTACAGCTGCTCGGAAGCTTTATCAGATTCGGCCCGTTTTCCGTTTCTCTGGTACTTATCCCCATCGTTGTGGGAACGGCGCTTTACGGAATCGGCGCAGGGGTCTGGCTGGGCCTTGTGTTCGGCTTTACGGTTCTTATGTCAGGTGACGCAAGCGCGTTCTTAACAGTAAGCGTACCCGGTACTATCATCACCGTGCTTGCAAAGGGCGCCGCCGCGGGTCTGGTTTCCGGAGTCATTTACAAGCTGCTTGAAAAGAAAAACAAAACCGCCGCAGCGATTTGCGAGGCTGTCGCCTGCCCCGTTGCCAATACCGGCGTATTTCTTTTGGGCTGTCTGTGCTTTTTCATGCCCACTATAGAGGGCTGGGCAGCGGCTGTCGGAATTGAATCCGCAGGAACTTATATAATCACGACGCTTGTGGGCTTCAATTTTATATTTGAATTGGCAGTAAACATGGTTTTAAGCCCAGTGATCATAAGGCTCACGGAGCTCGGCGCCAAGCTTAAAAATCAATAAAATCACAGTAAAAAATTATAAAAGCCCTGAATCCAAAAAATAGGATTCAGGGCTTTTTTGTATATGAAAACGGGCTTGTAAAAACAAGCCCTTGTGGTTGCGGGGGCAGGACTCGAACCTGCGACCTCCGGGTTATGAGCC
>CAYOPQ010000036.1:0-19015 GCA_964405895.1 uncultured Bacteroides sp.
TAAGCGCCGCGGCGCACAGGGAATAAAACAGGATTATATTTTTCTTGTAATATTTCAGCAAGTGAAAGCACCTCCCGCACTCATTATATTTATTATATTATATGATAATTCAATAATCAATTATGATTTCCCGGCAGTCTATAATTTGAGCCGTCCGGAACGCGCCGAGAAAGCCGCCCGGAACGGGCAAAGAAAAACACCGCTGCTTTCACAGCGGTGTTCCCCCTCTGAAGGTTAAAAATGAAATCAGATTTCGGCAAATAACAGGTTATCTATTATTCGGAAACCTTTTTCCTTGTTTTAACAAGAACGATAACAAGCGCAGCCGCAGCGCAAACAAATACGATTAATGCAGCGGTAGCAACGCCTTCGTCTACTCTGCCGGTATCCGGAATGCTTGTGCTGGATACGGTTGAGGTTGTTGTATCGTCATCTGAAGAATCAGAAGCGTCAGATGTATCGGAAGTATCGGATGTATCACCGGTGGTGTCAGAAGAGCTGTCACCTGTGGTATCGCCTGTAGCGTCATCACCTGAGCCGGTGCTGCCGGAGCCGGTGTCTGAACCTGTGCTGCCTTCGTCTTCACCTTCGCCGCATACAACATCGTTTACATCTCTTTCGGTCAAGCTTGCAACAAGTGTGATTACATACCAAGCGGCGTCATCGTTTGTGCCGTACATAAACGCGTCTACGAAACCAACGATGATTGCTGTCAATTCTTCGCTCAAGCCTACTCCAGTAAGGAGCTCGTCTAAGCTGCCTACAAGAGCGCCAACCTTGGTGAGGATTGTTTCAATATCGTCATAGTTGGTCTGAACAAGCTCATATACCCAGTCAACGACAACCTTAAGAACATCAGCGTTTGACTCAGCCTCTGTGATGAGAGAAAGATCAATCTCAGGAATCGTGAACGCCGCGTCAATAATTGTAATACCGCTGAAAGCTAAGGTTACCTGAATGGTGCCGTCGTCGTTAACGGTTACATAATCGCCGATTGTTTCAGCAATGGAATCCATTGTAAGGATGTAGGGGATAAGCGCGTTTACATCGATCAGAGAATCATTGCCCTCAACCTTAGGAAGATCTTTAAGGATGCTTGAAATCTGGTTGATTGTGGAAAGAACACTGTCAAGATCGGAAATGAAGCTGCTCAGGCTGCTGAGAACAGCATCAATGTTATCAAGTACGCCAACGATGCCGTCATAAAGAAGGCTGAAGTTGGCGTCCGTAAGCGCAACCTGAAGGATATCAATGATGTTGTTTACAGCGTCATCATCAGCAAATATAGCGTCAATGATGTTGGCAATGTAAGCATTGATTTCATCATAGCTCAGGTTATGACCGTTTGCCGCATACTTAATACCGAAAGCATCAGCAAGGCTTACTTCCTGCTCTATGCCAAGAGCCTCACAAATCATGTCTACAGATTCAAAGAGAGCAACTAATTCAGATGTTTCAACTTCTTCCGCTGTTCCGGGAGCGACGAACTGAATTATGCTGGTAATGCCGTTTACAATAATGTAATTCTCAATCGTGGCTTTCAGCCATTCAGCAAATTCGGTTTCGGATTCAACGGTAATCGGATGATCCGCAAAGAAGTTTGCAAAAGTATCGTCAGCGATGGTGCCGTCCTCATTGCAGTAGCTAAGGAAGTCATTGTCAGCAAAGAAGCTTACAACATCAAGCTCAGCGTCTGTATCTTCTGCTACATCTTCTGTAACATCTTCTGCATCCTCGTCAACCGTGGTATCCTCTTCTACGGTGTCAACATCGTCCTCTGTTTCGGAAAGAAGCGCAACGCTTGAAAGAGAATTTGTGGGAGCAGAAATCTCAACATATACGGTTACGGAATTAGATGTGCCAATCATATTGGCAATGTAATCCGAACCTGTTACACTGTTGCCGGTAATCGGAATCTGATAGAAGCCCATATTCAGAGCAGCATAACCGGAAACATCAAGGGAGGCAAGAGTACCCTCTGTGATAGTGTAATAATATGAGGAAATGCCCATGCCCAGAAGGTCAACAGAAACCTTCACGGTATAATTGTCATAACTGGAATCCCAAGGCTGGAATACAAGATATACATCCGACTCGCCTGTGAAAGTTGTAAGGGAGAGAGAAGGCTCTGCAAGACCTGTGCCGCCGTCATCATAAGAAACAGAAAGTGCGATTGAAGCGGTTTCGTCTTCGCCGTCATCGGGATCGGGTTCGGGTTCGGGTTCGGGATCTTCTTCAGCACCGTTTACGGTGTAATCTACTGTGATAACAACATCGTCATCATAATCAGCGCCGTAAATGGTGAACTGAACGCCCTGCATTACGCCTGAGGAATACTCGGAAGTTTCAGTAATTTCAACGCCGTTTGCATAGATGTGGTTGAATGTTATGCCCTCTGAGATAATTGTTGTATAGTAGTAGATATACAAATCAAGAGAGCCGTCCTTTGCAAGCTGCAGGCTTCCGGTAATCGAACCGAAATACCAGTCGGAATACATACCGTCGCCGGAAGCGGAAACAGTGTAGAATTCACGCTCCTCAACATCGACGCCGCCACCGCCGCCAATGGACTCAGTATAAGTGTATTCACCGTCATGCAAATAATACTCGCCATCAGCCGAAGTTATATCACCTTTTGATAAAACTGCGGACAGTGAGGGAAGCGCTTCATAAAGGCTCTCAATTACATCGCCCGTAATCAGGTTATCATCCAACAGCTGGGTGAGATCGCCGATCATAGCGGTGAACTGGCATTCCGTTGCCTGCTCGCCGTATTCCGGCTTGTAAGCATATGCGCTGAAGCACGCCATTGAAGCGGAAACCGCCATGACAACGGCAAGTGCAAGGCTCAGCAGCCTTTTGCTTTTTGTTTTCATAGATTAATACCTCCTTTTTTATTTGTGAAAACAAAAGTGCATAGTAAACAATGTTTTCAAAGCGTGGTTTAGAGATGGAGAAAGCATTGTCTGTTCATATCTTACTTTAATTATTATTAAAAGTCAATAGAAATTTTTTGAAAAAAGTAATAGAGAATTAAAAATAAATTAAAATTGTGTAACAATTTGGTCGTTCGGGTATTTTTGTAAAAAAAGCGCGCCGCGCGCGGAATACTTATTATATATGCGCAATTTTGAAAAGTAAAAATCCGGCGAAAAAGGCAAAAGAAAAGGGCTGCCGAGAGATCGACAGCCCTTTCCTTTTAAGGGGTAAAATTTATGTAAAGCAAATTGCTTGCCTGCAAATGGGGAGCGTTGCCGCTCGTATAATCAACGGAAACGGTGCGAACCGCTTTACTTGCGCAAATTCCGCAGGTCCGTTACAGCCCTGAGGGAATTTTTGACCATGGCGCCCTTTATTAAAAAGAACATCAGGTCGCGGCTCATGCCCTCGTAATCCACATTCAGTATTTTAGAGGAGAGGTGCTTGTTGAAGAAATTGACAAGCGGCCCCATGCAGAACGCGGTTATGAGGGTTCCGATTCCGATATTTTTTACCTGAGAGAAGTTCCCGCTGAAAACGGCTGAAAGACCGCCGCTTGCCACAAGGCCTATGAGCACAACGGTAACATCCGTCATAACGCGGGTCCACTTCATAGGGATATCCGTTGCCTGCGTTATCATGAACGCCAGCGTGTCATAGGGGCCTACGCCCACATTTGCCGTAAAGAACAGGCTGCTTGAGAAACACATGGTTACAATGCCTGCCGCCAGCAGGGCGAGCCTTACGGGAAGCGCGCTGTTTTCAAGGGGAAGAAAAAGGTTTTCAAAAAACTCGCAGGTGTAGCCCACGAACACCATGTTGAACACCGTGCCTACCCCAACGAGCCCCCTGTGGGCAACGATAACTACGAAAACAAGGATCACGATGTTGACCATAAGCTGATATGTGCCGTAGCTGATGCCGATTACGGAGGATATATTCATGTTCATTGAGGTAAAGGGGTCCACCCCGAAGCCGGAAAGCGAGAAAAGCGCTATGGCAAAGCCGGTTATAAATACGCTTACAACGGAAAGCACGGTTCTTTTCACCATATTGTGCTGTATAAACATATCCTTTATGTAACCGAACGCTTCGTCCTTAAAATGGCTCACCGGCAAAACCCTCTTTGCTTTCTCCGTTCTTTTCCTCTCTCGGCATACATTATATACGCGGTTTTCAAAAAATCAAGCGTTTTTTTCAAACTTCTATGACTTGAACATATTGCACAATAAAAAGTATAAAATTTTGTGCAATATAAACAATGCGGACCCCCGAAAACCGGGAGCCCGCAAGAACGCTGCGCTATTCCATCTGCTTTCCCAAAAACGCCGCCGCAACCTGAACAAGCTTGATTTCCGTTTCTGTGGGCAGGTGGTTCTCGTCCCCCTGCATAAGCGCCACGGCGCCCGAAACATCGCCGCCGTAAATAATGGGGTAGACGACATTGGCTTTCCTGTCAAACCCCTCTATGGCGTTCATGGGCGGCACATCGCTTGTGGAGATATGGACGGCTCTGTTTTCCATAAGCTCCTCAAGGTTTTTGGTGACCCTGCGCTCCAGCACCTCGCGCTTGCTGAGCCCGGAGGCGGCAATCACATGGTCGTTGTCCATAATCGCCACCGGCAGGCCGCCGCTCTTGTGCAGAACCTCCGCGTACTGCCCGGCAAAGTTGGAAAGCTCGCCGATGGGCGAATATTTTTTGAATATGACCTCGCCCTCCGCGTCCGTAAAAATTTCAAGCGGGTCGCCCTCTCTTATGCGGAACGAGCGGCGAATCTCCTTTGGAATGACGATCCTGCCGAGGTCGTCTATGCGTCTGACGATTCCTGTTGCTTTCATATCTCTTTCTCCCTTGAATGTGTAGGTTTGTCTGTACTATTTTGCACATATAAAAGCGCAGTATACGAGAATTCAGAAAGCTTTTTTTGGAAATTTTTACTCTGATTTTTTATGAAGCGCGCAGCCGGCTCCCGCGCCCGGAGACGGCGCGCCGCATTACGGCGGCAAAGATCACGGCGGAGAACACGGCGGCGGCAAGCTCCGTTATCCAAAAGGCGCTCCACACCTCAGACGCGCCTGCCGTTTCGCATAAAATATAAGCGGCGGGCAGAATGACAACAACATATCTTAAAAGCGATATGCACAGCGACGCGCCGCCCTTGCCGAGCCCCTCCAGCGCGCCAGAAACGGCTACGCTCACCGCGGACGGGATAAAGCCTATGCAGATCAGCCGCAGGGCGTGCACGCCGATTTCCACGGTTTCCGCGCCGGTGGTGAACAAGCCGATCAGCCTTTGGGGAACCGCCGCGCACAGGATTGTGCCGAGCACCATTACGGCGGCTATGAACGAAAGGCTTACGGCGAAGATCCTGCGCACGCGGGCGTATTCCTTTGCGCCGTAGTTGTAGCCGAGCACGGGGCGCATGCCCTGCACGATGCCGTTGGCGGTGAGGTACAGGAAGGTCTGCAGCTTATAGTAAGCGCCGAGCACAAGCACATACGCCTGCGAAAAGGCGGCAAGAATGGAGTTGAGCACGGATATCATGAGCGACGGCAGCGCCAGATTGAGCGCCGCGGGTATGCCCACCGCGTAAGTGCGGCGGCTTATTTTTGAGAAATCCGAAAGCCCCTTGAGGCGTATTTTTACCGCCGCCCCTTTTTTGAGGTAGACCGCAAGATAGATTGCCAGCGTTACAACCTGCCCGATGCCCGTGGCAAGCGCCGCGCCCTCTATGCCCATCTGCGGAAAGATCCACCAGCCGAAGATCAGCACGGGGTCCAAAATAATATTGGTAACGCAGCCCGCCAGCATGGCAAGCATGGAAACGGTCATTCTGCCCACCGCCTGAAACAGCTTTTCAAAGCTGATACCCGCGGCAATGGGCACGCAGAACAGAAACACAATGTTTGAGTAGCGCACGCCGTAATCGAGCGTAACGGGGTCGTCCGTAAACATTTTAAGGAACGACGGCATAATGAATATGCAAAGCGTAAGGACAACGCCGTGCAGGATATTGAATATCATGCCCACCGAGGCAGCCGTGTCCGCCTGCTTTTTTTTGCCCGCGCCCAGATAAAACGCGATAACGGCGCTGACGCCGATTCCGTAGCCTATCGTTACGGCGTTCACAAAATTCTGCACGGGGTAAACGAGCGAAAGCGCCGTCATAGCCTCCTCGCTTATCTTGGCAACGAAATAGCTGTCCACAATATTATAGAGCGAATTGATGAGCATGGACACGGTCATGGGCAGCGCCATGGTTATAACGAGCGGCACGATTCGGCGCTCTTTCATAAAGGATTGTTCCATAAAATTTTCCTCTGCATTGTTATACGGGCGCGCCGCGCCCAAAGAAAAACGCCGCACGGCACAAACGGCTGTGTGGCGAAAAGTGGGCGGCGCCCAGAAAAATCCACGCCCCGCGGCGGCATACAGCCGCCGAAAGGGTTTTGGATATTCATTTTTTATCCGTTTCTGCGCGGACGGCGGCGGTTGTTATCGCGCCTCGGTCTTCTGTCCGCGTCGTCAATATCGTTTTCGGGCTTCATGCCGTCCAGCTCAATCAGCGCGTCGCGCCTGGAGAGGTTGATTCTGCCCTGGTCGTCTATCTCTATACATTTTACAACAACGGTGTCGCCTACATTTACAACATCCTCAACCCTGTCTATGCGCTTAACATCAAGGCGGGAGATGTGCACAAGGCCCTCCTTGCCGGGAGCGATCTCCACAAACGCGCCGAAGCTCATGAGCCTTGTAACAACGCCGTTGTAGAACGCGCCGACCTCGGGGTCCGTGGCAATCAGCTTAACAACATCTCTTGCGCTGTTGCACTTGTCAATGTCAATACCGCTTATGAACACTCTGCCGTCCTCTTCAATATCAACCTTAACATCAAAGTCGCTCTGAATCTCCTGAATAACCTTGCCGCCCTTGCCGATAACATCGCCGATCTTATCGGGGTCTATGGAAAGCGTTACCATCTTGGGCGCGTATTTTGAAAGCTCCTTGCGCGGCTCGCTGATAACGGGCAGCATGATTTCGTCAAGGATATAATTCCTTGCCTTGTTGGTCTTTGCAAAAGCCTCTTTGATGATTTCCGGGGTAAGGCCGTGTACTTTAAGATCCATCTGAATGGCGGTTATGCCGTTTTTGGTGCCGGCTACCTTGAAATCCATATCTCCGTAGAAGTCCTCAAGCCCCTGAATGTCCACCATGGTCATGAAATCGCCGTAAACGCCGTCGTCGCCGGTGATCAGACCGCAGCTGATGCCCGCTACGGGCGCCTTTATGGGAACGCCGGCAGCCATGAGCGAAAGGGTGGAGCCGCATACGGAGCCCTGGGAGGTGGAGCCGTTGGAGGAAAGCACCTCGGATACGACTCTGATGCAGTACGGGAATTCGTCAACGCTCGGCAAAACGGGCAGCAGCGCCTTTTCGGCAAGCGCGCCGTGGCCGATCTCTCTTCTGCCGGGGCCTCTGGAGGGCTTTGTTTCGCCGACGCTGAAGGAGGGGAAATTGTAGTGGTGGATATATCTCTTTTCCTTCTGCTCGTCCAGACCGTCAAGCTGCTGGCAGTCGCTCATCGGGCCAAGCGTGGTAACGGAAAGCACCTGCGTCTGACCCCTTGTGAACATGCCGGAGCCGTGCGCCCTGTCCAGCAGGTCTATCTCCGCGTTCAGCGGGCGGATTTCGTCTATGCCCCTGCCGTCCACACGCTTGTGCTCGTCCTTGAGCCAGGCGCGCACAACATGCTTTTGAACAAGGTACAGGATTTCGTCTATCTTTTCTTCGCAGCCCTCAAATTTTTCGTCAAATTTCTCATGGACGGCGGCGTAGACGGGGAGCAGAGCCTCGTCGCGGACAAGCTTATCGTCCGTATCCAGCGCCTTTTTAACATCCTCTATGCAGAACGCCTCGATTTCGGCAAGGATTTCGGGGTCGGGGTCTGACGATTCGTACGCAAACTTCGGCTTGCCGATCTCGTCAACGATGCCCTGGATGAATTTAACCATCTTTTTGTTTTCCTCATGGCCCGCCATAATGCAGTCAAACATAAGGTCGTCCGGTATCTCGTTTCCGCCCGCCTCTATCATGGCAACAAGGTCGGCGGTGGAGGCAACGGTGAGCGTAAGCTCCGTCTTTTCCCTCTGCGCAAGCGTGGGGTTCAGCACGATTTCGCCGTCCACAAGCCCGACGTTTACGGAGGATATGGGGCCGTCCCACGGAATGTCGGACACCGCTATCGCCGCGGAAACACCAACAGCCGCGGTAACCTCCGGCGAGCAGTCCGGGTCAACGCTCATGACGGTTGCCACAACAGAGCAGTCGTTCCTGAGATCCTTGGGGAAAAGAGGGCGTATGGGTCTGTCTATGCACCTGCTTGTAAGGATTGCCTTTTCGCTTGCTCTGCCCTCGCGGCGCAGGAAGGCGCCGGGGATTTTGCCCACGGAATACATCTTCTCTTCATAATCAACGGAGAGCGGGAAGAAATCAATGCCCTCCCTCGGCTTCGCGGAAGCCGTTACGGTGCAGAGCACCTGGGTTTCGCCGTATGTTGCGAAAAACGCGGCGTTCGCAAGGCCTGCCATCTTGCCTGTTTCCAGCGTGAATTTGCGGCCGGCAAACTCCGTTTCCCATTTTTTGTAGTTTTTGAAAAACATTTTAAAACCTCACTTTTTTTATATTCCAAAGGAGGCGCAATAGTAATAAATTCAAGGCGCAAGGCGCGCTGCACGCCCTCAATTTACTACTATTTCCATGCCTCCTTACGGTCGTTTTCAGCCCGTGCCGGGCGTTTTTAAAGATAAAAAGCAGACGGCGGGGTAAATGCCGTCTGCAAAAAATTATCTGTCAAGCGTATCACGGATACCAAGCTTGGCTACAAGCGCGCGGTATCTTTCAATATCGCTCTTGTAAAGATAAACAAGAAGATTCCTTCTGTGACCTACCATTTTAAGCAGACCGCGGCGGGAATGGTTATCCTTCTTGTGGATCTTGAGATGAGCGGTAAGCTCGTTGATCCTTGCGGTGAGAACCGCTATCTGAACCTCCGGCGAGCCGGTGTCGTTCTCGTGAGTAGCATACTCCTTGATGATAGCCTGTTTTTCTGCCTGCGTCATCTATTTCACCTCTTTCATAGTATTTACCGATAAGCGCAAAACACAGAAACGGGAATGGTGAATTCGCCAAAGGCGCCTGCGCCCGTATCCGAGTGATTCGTATTCGGCGAGATGAATTATAGCACACAAAAACACAAAAGTAAAGACTAAATTTTTGAATAAATATCCGGCGCGCGTTTAATAAAAGATTCGGCGTTGTTTGATGCAATTCGCGCTTTTATTTATCAGTATGGATATTGAGGATAAATTCCTGATGCAAAGTGCGTCCCTTTTTGTCTATCGTGATTCCGCCGACGAATAATGCAACAGCTTCCATTATATTCATTATCCAAATCAGCAAGATAATAATCACGCCGCCGGCTATGAAGGTATATGCGTCCTCTAAGGTGTCTTTTTGACTGCTCAGGCAAGCAACAATAATGGCGATTGCCTCCATTACCACATCAAACAGAAACAGTAAGACACAGATAATGCCCTTGCTGTGTTCGGCGCGGTAAAAATAACCGAATCCAAAAGCCGGAAAGAAAATGTGCAGGAATGCGGCTGTATAAGCCGACCGCAGCGGCTTCTGCTGTTCGGTTTGCTGCGGGTTCTGATAATTCTCATTATCCATAATAAAACCATCCTTTCCAAAAAATATTGTTTCCGTTTCATTGCTATGTATTGAATCAATATCAATATAAAAACGGCGCCGTAGTACCGATGAGTACTGTACAACAAATTTTAGCATAGAATTATGATAAAGTCAATAGTACTTAAAAGTGTTAAGGAATGAATAAAGTGTATTTCCAGCGGCTTAGAGATTTAAGAGAAGATATGGATCTGAAGCAGGTTCAGGTGGCTGAAATATTGGGGATAAAGCAAACCGTCTATTCAAGGTATGAAAGGGGCTTCCAAACCATTCCCGTTGAGCATTTGATAAAGCTGGCGGATTTCTATAATGTTTCAACCGATTTTATTTTGGGCAGAACCGAGATTCCCGCCGTGAACAGGTAAGGGAATTTATATTTTTGCAGGTTCGCAAGAATTGTTGCAATAAAGAAACAGCCGCACGGTCGTGCGGCTGTTTTTACAGCTTGAGGGAGAGAAGCATAAGCCGCTCTCCTCCTTTTAATTTTTAAAATGTCAAAAAGAAAGTGCTGCCGATAATAAGCACATATAATAAAATAGATAATGCAACATTAATGACAACGCTTGCTATTGCGCATTTCAGGCAAACCTTAGCGGTTTTCGGAGATTCCTCGCGCACGCAGAAAAATATAATCAGTCCGGCAATAGGAATAAAGTAAGACAATATTCCCAATCCCACTTTATATTTTCCTAATTTCTCCTGAGCGGCGGGTGCGGGCGGTTGCTGTGAATATGGCTGTTGATTTTCAACAGCAGTGTTGGTGTTATTGTTAAATTCCTGTTTATCCATAATTATCTCCTTTTTTCATATCACAAATAAATTTTAGTTTGCTTCAACGGTTCATCATTCTCTTTAAAGAATGTATTTTTAGAAAGATAAACCATTTTTTGTTTTTGCTTAAATCCGTGTCAGCCTGCATTTATCTGGTCGGATTTAAAATTTGTTCAGATTTGCTTTCGGCGCTTTTCACCCCTCTCTTAAAAAATGCTGCATATATTTTTCATCTGCCTTAAAAGCAAATCCAACATCTTACAAGACGATTATAGTAAAAATCTTTACTAAAGTCAATAGTAAATTTATTTACTGCGTATAATTGCGTTAGGTGAATTGCTATGGACTATATAAAACGCTTGCGCGACCTGAGAGAGGATAACGATAAAACACAGCAGGAGATTGCCGATATTCTGGGCACTTCGCAAACCATGTACGCAAGGTATGAAAGAGGCGCAAACGAGCTGCCCGTCCGCCATTTGGTAAAGCTGGCGGATTTCTATAATGTTTCAACCGATTTTATTTTGGGCAGAACCGAGATTCCCGCGGTAAACAGATAAGATAATTTGTTTTTTACGCTTGACATTGTGTTTTTTTATGCTATAATTATTAAGCCGCATATTGCAGGTATGCAAGAAACACATATGTTCGCCTGCCATAGCGAGTCTGAAAAAAGGAAGGTATAATCTATGTACGCTGTTATCGTAACCGGCGGCAAGCAGTACAAGGTGTCCGAGGGCGATGTAGTCTATGTTGAAAAGCTCGGCGCTGAGGCTGAAGCCGAGGTGACCTTTGACCAAGTTCTTGCGGTAAGCGATGAAAACGGTATTAAAACCGGCAAGGACTGCGCAAAGTCAACCGTAACCGCCAAGGTTCTTAAAAACGGCAAGGGCAAGAAAATCACCGTATTTACCTATAAGCCCAAGAAGAACGAAAAGCGCAAGATGGGTCACCGCCAGCCGTATACAAAGGTTGAGATCACCGCTATCAACGCTTAAAATCGTAATGATAGAAACAAAGTTTTTAAAATCCGGGGAGCTTTATAAGGGCTTCATATCAAAGGGCCATTCGCTCACTGCCCCGAGCGGGCAGGATGTTCTGTGCGCGTTCGTTTCAAGCGCCTGCCTGATGACGGCGAATACCGTTACCGAGGTGCTGGGGCTTGCCGCCGCGGCAGAGGCTGAGAAGGGCTTTTTAAGGCTTGAGATAAAGGAAGACCCCGCTCCGGCTCAGGATATTTTAAAGGGGCTTTTGCTCCACCTGAGCGAGCTTGAAAGGGATTATCCCCAAAACATTAAAGTTACAATTTCGGAGGTGCAGTAAATGCTTAAGTTAGATTTACAGCTTTTTGCTCATAAAAAAGGAATGGGCTCAACCAAGAACGGCCGCGATTCCGAATCCAAGCGCCTCGGCGCCAAGAGGGCGGACGGGCAGTTCGTTCTGGCAGGCAATATTCTTTACCGCCAGAGGGGCACGCATATCCACCCCGGCAACAATGTTGGCATAGGCTCTGATGACACGCTGTTTGCCCTTGTTGACGGCACCGTAAGGTTTGAGAGAATGGGTAAGGACAAGAAAAAGGTTTCCGTATACCCTGTTGAGCAGTAATCATTTGCAATGTAAAAACGGGCGCGGGTCTGCAGCAGCGGGCTCGTGCTTTTTTTTGCGCCCGAACATGCGCGCAGTAAAATTTTGCTAAAATATCAAAAAAATGTATTGACAGAAATAGATTATTATAGTATACTCTTATCGGTTAGTGAGCGCTAACCGATATTTTTTGCAGACGCGTTAGCTTCAGCTAACTTATATTATGATGCTAAAAGGAGATGTTAAAATGCTTCTCTCCATGGCTGATTACGGCGAAAAAAAGACCATCGCAAAGATCACGGGCAAAGAGGATACGAAGCATCATCTTGAATCCCTCGGCTTTGTTGAGGGGGAGAATGTAACGGTTCTTTCCAGCCTCGGCGGTAATTTGATAGTGAGCGTTAAGGGCACCCGCATTGCCATAAGCCGCACTATTGCAAATAAAATCATCGTTTAACCATTTTCAACAGGAGGAGTTGCAATGACTTTAAAGGAAGCAAAAATCGGCTCTACCGTTACCGTTAAGAAAATTAACGGCGAGGGAGCGCTGAAAAGAAGGATCATGGATATGGGCATCACCAAGGGCGTGGAAGTCTATATCCGCAAGGTTGCGCCGCTCGGAGACCCCATTGAGGTCACCGTAAGGGGCTATGAGCTTTCACTCAGGAAAGCGGACGCCGCAAGTATAGATATAGAGGGCTGAGCGGCAAAAGCGAAATTATTTTATACACAGCGGTTAGGTTGGGCTAACAAAGCCCGCCCGCCGATATTGTCAGGAGGAATATCATGTCTATAACAATAGCTCTTGCCGGAAACCCGAACAGCGGCAAAACCACTCTGTTCAACGCGCTCACGGGCTCAAACCAGTTTGTGGGCAACTGGCCCGGCGTAACAGTTGAAAAGAAAGAGGGCAGGCTGAAAAGCGATAAATCCGTTACCGTAACGGACCTGCCCGGCATCTACAGCCTTTCGCCCTACACGCTTGAAGAGGTTGTTGCAAGAAATTACATACTTGATGAGAAGCCGGACGCGATCCTGAATATAGTGGACGGCACAAACCTTGAAAGGAACCTTTATCTCACCACACAGCTGCTTGAGCTCGGCGTGCCCGTTGTTGTTGCCGTCAACATGATGGATGTTGTTCAAAAATCCGGCAGCAAAATCAACGCGGAGAAGCTTTCCGAGGCGCTCGGCTGCCAAGTAGTAGAGATTTCCGCCCTCAAGGGGGACGGCGTTGAGGAGGCGGCGCAGCTTGTTGTTTCCGCCGCGGGCGGCAGCCAGCCCATCGTGCACAGCTTTTCCGCAGAGGTAGAGGGCTATCTTTCGGAAATAGAGGCGCAGCTCAATGTGCCGGAAGCGCAAAAAAGGTTCTACGCCATAAAGCTCTTTGAGCGCGACGACAAGATAGCCGAAGCGGGCGAGAGCCTGCCGAATGTGGAGGCTATCGTAACAAAAGCGGAAGACGAGCTGGATGACGACAGCGAAAGCATCATAACAAACGAAAGATATGAATATATTGGTTCTATCATAGATTCCTGCTATGTAAACAAGCAGAAAGGTAAGCTTTCCACATCGGATAAGATAGATAAGGTTGTTACAAACAGATTTTTGGCGCTGCCCATCTTTGTTGTTGTGATGTTCCTTGTTTACTTTATTTCGTGGACGACCGTGGGCACCGTGCTGACGGACTGGACGAACGACGGCGTGTTCGGCGACGGCTGGCACCTTACCGGTCAGGGCGACTATGATGAAGCCATGAACGAATATGCCGCGGAATATGTTTGGACAGACGAGGTTGTCAGCGCCGTTGAAGCCGCCGCGGCGGCCGATGTAGTCGGCGCGGAGGATGTGCTGGCTGCGATTGAGGACGGCGATTACGCCGCGTTTGACGAGGCTTACGGCTCTTACGCAGATTCCCTTGCGGAAGCTGGCTATGATATTTCCGAAACGGTGGACGAGGCGCTTGAATCGGACGCTGTTCCGGCAACGGAGGATTACGGCATCTATGTTCCCGGCATACCTGCGCTGATAGAGAGCGGCTTGGACGCTATAAACTGCAATGAAGGCATCAAGAGCCTTGTGATTGACGGTATCGTAGGCGGCGTAGGCGCGGTAATCGGCTTTGTGCCGCAGATGCTTGTGCTGTTTATTCTGCTCGCTATACTTGAGGGCTGCGGCTACATGGCGCGCGTGGCGTTTATTATGGACAGGATTTTCCGCCGCTTCGGCCTTTCGGGCAAATCCTTCATACCGATGCTCATAGGCTCCGGCTGCGGCGTTCCCGGCGTAATGGCCAGCCGCACCATTGAGAATGACAGAGACAGAAAAATGACGATTATGACAACCACCTTTATCCCGTGCGGCGCAAAGATGCCGATTGTTGCCCTTATCGCGGCAGCGCTGTTCGACGGCGCGTGGTGGGTTGCGCCCAGCGCGTACTTTATCGGTATAGCCGCGGTCATCATCTCCGGCATCATTCTTAAAAAGACCAAGGTGTTCGCGGGCGATCCCGCTCCGTTCGTCATGGAGCTCCCGGCTTACCATGTGCCCACCTTCGGCAGCGTTATCCGCTCCATGTGGGAGCGCGGCTCCTCTTTCATCAAAAAAGCGGGCACAATCATTCTGCTTTCGTCCATATTCATCTGGGCGGGCTCCCACTTCGGCACAACCTCTGCCGGCGGCTTCGGCTTTGAGCTGGAGATGGAGCTGGAGGCAAGCATACTCGGCTCCATAGCAAGCGTTGTAAAATATATCTTCGTGCCGCTCGGCTTTGATAATATAAAAGCGACCATAGCAACGGTTATGGGTCTTGTTGCCAAGGAAGAGGTTGTAGGCGTATTCGGCGTGCTTGATTTTGAGGGAATGAGCGCTGTTGCCGCATATTCGTTCCTGATCTTCAACCTGCTCTGCGCGCCCTGCTTCGCCGCGATCGGCGCGATCAAGAGAGAGATGAACAGCGCAAGATGGACCTGGATTGCAATCGGCTATCAGACGGTGTTCGCTTACTGTATCTCGCTTATTGTATATCAGCTTGCCGGCCTTGTTTTGGGCGTGGTATCCTTCTCCGTATGGACGGTGCTGGCAGTCGCAGTTCTTGCCGCGCTCCTGTATCTGCTCTTCAGAAAGAATAAGTATGATGAAAACAGGCTTGCTTACAGCAAGGTAAAAGGAACGAAAAAGGCAAAGGCTGTTAAATAAGCTTGTTTCCCCGCTTGAAAAAAGGTGATGTTATGACTTGGGGAACGGTTTTGGTACTGGTTATTATCGCGGCGCTTGTAGTAGCGGTGGTAATCAAAATGATCAGAGATAAGAAAAACGGCAAATCGTCCTGCGGCGGCGACTGCTCCTCCTGCGGCGGCGCGTGCGGCTGCTGCGGCACGAGCGCGATAAGCGGTGACGACTCTGCCGAAAAAAAGAAATAATGCTTCCACGCAGTATTTTGCCGTGTTGTTCTTCATTACTCCTTTAAAAGAAGCCCCCGGGAATTCCCCGGGGGCTTCAGACTGCCGATAAAGTCGGCCGGACCGCATAGAAGTGATTGCTTTCCGCCTTTTGCTCGGGGGCAGTACCTCTGTACGGCACCCACTCGCAAAATGCGAAATCCGGCTCGATTTCTCGGCAGTCTATCAGGTAACCGATAAAGTCAACTTAATTTCTCGGCAGTCTGTCAGGCAACGGATAAAGTCGGCGGGAGCACATCATCAAATTTACATAAACAGACAAGCTTTTAAAACAGAATATTTGCAGTGAAATAAAAAAACCGCACGGCTGTGCGGCTTTTGCAAACGGCTTTGGGGCGCGGTTTTCATACTGCCGCCCCGATTTATTTTTCAGCGCATATCACGGCAAAAAGCGCCTTGATGCGCGGCGTTTGATTGGTTATGTAAAGGTAGCCGAACAGGGCTTCAAGCCCTGTTGCCGTGTGGTATTCCGCGCCTGTGGCGCTTTTCGGCAAATGACCCGTTTTGGCGTTTCTGCCGCGCTTGAACTGGGCTGTTTCCTCCTCGGTCAGCAAATCCTTTATTTTTTCATATGCCTTCGTCTGCGCCCTGGCGCTCACGAATTTAACGCTCTCGCGGTGCAGGTCGTTCACGGGTCTGTTCGCCTGCGCCACAAGCGTTTCACGCACGAGTATCTCATATATGCAGTCGCCTATAAAAGCAAGGTTCAGCGGGCTCAGCTGCCTGGCGTCAATCTCATAATCTGTAAATCTCATATCCATCACGGTATATACTCAAATTCAACATTATATACGATTACCGTGTCTCCCTCCTCAATTCCGCGTTCGCGCAGAGCGTCAAACACGCCGCTTTTTTCAAGCACGCGCTGCATATATTGCAGGCTCTCGTAATCCTCGGTGTCAATGCCCTTGAGCACGCGCGGGAACCAGGACGCCTCCACTACATAGCAGCCCTTTTCGGGCTGGGAGATTTTAAAGCCGGAATCGTTTTGGATAATGCTTTCAACAGGGATCTCCTGCGCTTCATATTCCTTTATGGGCGGCAGGGTTTGCAGTTTGTTCCACGCCGCGTTCATAAGCTCCTGCGTGCCCTCCGATATCGGCGCGCAGATAGAATAATATTCAAGCCCTTTTGCCTCTATCCAGCTTTTAAAATCCTCTATCTGCTCGGTCTCCGCCATATCTATCTTGTTGCCTGCCACAAGCTGCGGCTTTTCGGCAAGCTCCGGGTTGAATTTTTTTAGCTCGCGGTTTATGTTCTCAAAATCCTCCTTGGGATCTCTGCCCTCGTAGCCGCTGACATCTACAATGTGGATAAGCAGGCGGCAGCGCTCTACATGGCGCAGAAATTCGTGCCCGAGGCCCACTCCGTCGCTCGCGCCGTCCACAAGGCCGGGAATATCGGCAATTACGAAAGAGCTGCCCTCGCCCATATAGACAACGCCCAAATTGGGAGAAAGCGTGGTAAAATGATAATCCGCTATTTTCGGCTTCGCCTGGGAAACAACGGAAATCAGGCTTGATTTGCCCACGGAGGGGTAGCCTATAAGCCCCACATCTGCAAGCAGCTTTAATTCAAGGCTGACCTCCCATTCCTCTCCGGGAATACCGGGCTTTGCAAAGCGCGGCGCCTGCCTTGTGGGCGTTGCGAAATGCGTGTTGCCCCAGCCGCCCCTGCCGCCTTTTGCGGCAACAAAGCGCTCCGTTTTGCTCATATCCGCCATAACGGCTCCGCTGTTCAGCTCTCTGATTATCGTGCCGCGCGGCACCTGTATTTCCAGATCCTCGCCGTTTTTGCCGTGCTTTCTGTCGCCCCCGCCGGGCAAGCCGTTTTTCGCGGCGTATTTGCGCTTATATCTGAAATCGGCAAGCGTCGCCAGATTATCGTTCACAACAAAAATAATGTCGCCGCCCTTGCCGCCGTCGCCGCCGTCCGGACCGCCGGAGGCAACATATTTTTCGCGGTGAAACGCTACGGCGCCGTCGCCGCCGTTCCCCGCCTTTATCTTGATTTTGGCAATGTCAACAAACATGGGTTCACCTCGTTTTATCAATATATATAGGTTATCAAAATCAGCTTAAAAAATCAATATTTATTTATACCCGAAAAGCTCGTTCGGAGATATATGGAACGCCTCGCACAGCGCAACGATTTCAATATCCGTAATAAAGCGCTTGCCCGCTTCCATACGCTGTATCGCGTTTTTGTCCACATCAAGCCCGATAAGCTGAAGCTTGTCTGCAAGCTGCCGCTGGCTGCATTTAGGTTGGATTTCCCCTCTGAATTTCGCAACATTTTCACCGCAAAAATTATTTTTTCCGTTCTCCGTTTTATTCTTAAACATACATTTCTCCTTTTTTTGACATTTAGTGCTTGTCAACAAGAATATTGTATGTTATAATGTATGCAAATAATGACATTCACTGAATGTCAATATCACAAAAATAAAAAAGGAGAAAAAGCTATGAAAAAAATGATATCTGTTTTAACGGCATGTGTTATTGCCGCAACCGCGGTTTGTATAGGCACCGGCTTGAGCGCCGTCGCGGACGATGCCGTACATGAACATGATTATGCAGAGGTAGAAACGGTAGACCCTACTTGTGAAGAAGCGGGCTATACTACATATCAGTGCACCGGTTGTAAAGCAACTGTAACTGAAAGCATTTCAGCAACAGGGCATGATTGGATGTATACAGAATATACTGATGACCTACACATAAAAGGTTGTAGTTATTGTCACGCATCTGATATTGAAGAGCACAACTTCACATATGAGTCTCTTGGAGACGAAACACACAAAGTAACTTGTTCCGCTTGTACTTATGAAGAAACCGAGGCTTGTTCAGCAACAGACGGAAGCATATGTGACTACTGTGGCGGAACTATCTCAACAGGCGAAGTTGAAGAACCTACAACTGAACCGAGCACCGACACGGAAGAGCCGGACGAAACAACTACCACAACGCCGTCCGAGCCTGACGAGGAAGAAACGGAAGTAACAGAACCATCAACGAATGTTGAAGAAGAGAGCACAGCGGGTTCGGCGGCGGACGAAACCACAACAGAAACGCCTGAACCGACTACCGGCGCGGCAGCGGGAGACGCGACCGTTTCTGCTGATGAAAGCACCACTTTGTCAAACGATGAAGAAACCACTACAGAAACTACTGCGGACGCATCGGAAAATACTTCCAGTGAGGACGCAGACGCTTCAACCGCAGCGGTTGTGACGGAAACGGATATACCCGATACGGGTGCAGATGCGCAGAGCAGTGCGCTTGTATCTGTTCTCGGCGCGTTGGGCGTGATTGCGCTTGCCGCCGTAATGATCATCGTTAAGGTGAAAAGGAAGGGCAACGCCTGAGAAACAATCTGTAATTCATATCCTTTAAATTGGTCTTGTGATTAAAATGTAAAAAATCTCCGTTCGGCGCAGTGCCGGGCGGAGATTTTTCCGTATCAA
>CAYOPQ010000037.1:0-18700 GCA_964405895.1 uncultured Bacteroides sp.
TTTTCTGCTATTTTTTCGGCCGTGCCGCCGTCAAGCTCCGCCTTTACCCTTGCGGGAACGCCCGTCAGGAGCGCGCCGGGATCGAATATTTTATTTTCCGTTACAAGAGCGCCCGCGCCCACTATGGAATTTGCACCTATACGAGCGCCGTTCATAACGGTTGCGTGCATACCGATAAGGCAGTTGTTTTCGATTTCACAGCCGTGAATAACCGCGTTATGGCCTATCGTTACGCCGTCCCCTATAACGGTGGGAAAGCCCTTTGAGCAATGGACTGTGCAATTATCCTGTATATTTGAATTTTTGCCCACAACAATCTTTTCATCGTCCGCCCGGAGCACCGCTCCGTACCAGACGGAGCTGCCCTCGCCGAGCACAACATTGCCGATTATGACTGCGTTTTCGGCTATAAACGCCGCCTTTTTTATATCCGGCGTTTTGCCGTTGTATGGTTTTACCGTCATTTGATCACCTTTTTTAACCTGTTTATTATCAACGCGGCAAGAACGCCGATAACAGCGCCGGTAACGGCGCCGGTAATCAGCAGAACCGGCAGATAATATATTATACCCGGAGCCTGCATAACGATTCCCGCCGCGATGAGCTGCCCGATATTGTGCGCCGCGCCCCCTATCAGCGAAACGCCTGTGACCGAAAGCGCCTTGCACCGTTTGGCAAGCAGCATTACGCAAAAGGAAAGCACGCCGCCCGCAAGGCTGTATACAAGCGAGAATACGCCCGTAAAAATGAGTCCGGAAAGAATGATCCGGATTAAAGACACGGCAAACGCCTGCTTTTCACCCACCGTGTACATAGCGGTTACCACCACTAAATTCGCGAGCCCCAGCTTTATGCCGGGAATCCCGAAGCTTATGGGCACAAGACTTTCAAGATATGAAAACACAAAGGCAAGCGCAACAAACAGTGCGAAAAAAGCTGTTTTTTTAGAGAGCGTTTTCATCTTGCCACCCCGTCTATTTCGATTTCACCGTCACCGGAACCGAGCACCGTTACAACCACCTCGTTGGGCAGGCAGATTATACTTTCGCCGTTCAGGCTGACGGGCGCGTGGTCCGCGCATATCTGATCGGGGCAATCCGCGTAGGTAATATACGCCTCACCGTCTTTTATTTCCACGGTGTTGGTGATTTCCCCGTTTTTCTCTATATTATAAACAGCGTCTTCGGAAAGAGGCAGAACCGCCTTTACGGCGCCCTCCTGCTCGATTTGAATATAGCTGCCGGTATCGGTATTCAAAACATAAAGGGCAAGGAAAAGCGCCGCGCAGGCCGCTATGATTACGGCGGCGGCAATCATATCGCCCTTTTTAAAAAACTTAGCTTTCATTGATATAATCCTCAAAGCCGGAAGAATAGAAGATATTTCCGTTATCGTCCTTGATGACCGCCTCGCAGCCGTCCGTTTCCTCTATGAATTCAAGCGCCTCCTGCGCGTCCATAATGAAAATCGTTGTTGAAAGCACATCGGCAAGCGCGGAGCTCTCACATATAACGCTCGCGCTCAGGCAGCCGTCTGCCGGCATCAGCGTTTCAGGGTCTATGATATGGCAGTAATCAACGCCGTCCACCGTATAATAGCGCTGATAAGAGCCGCTTGTTACCACGCTCTGCCCGTTTGAAGCCCGCACAACGGCTATATACCCGCCGTCCGGGTCCTCAATGCCTATATTGAACTGCGTGCCGCTGTCGTCCTTTGCGCCCAGAGTCTTTACATTCCCGCCCAGATTGATAATTGCCGAATCCCAGATATCGTTTTGAATAATAAATTCATAAATTCTGTCGCAGATATAGCCCTTTGCCACAGCGCCCACATCTATGCTCATTTCAGGATCGGCAAAATAAACCGTAGACGCTTCCGTATCAATGACAAGATTGTTTATATCCGTATGCTGCGCCGCTTCCAAAAGCGTCTGCGTATCCGGCAGATATGCCGAATCCGGATTTTCAGTGCCGTATTCGCGCGCCTCATGCCAAACAGAAAGCACCGCGCCCATCGCTATATTCACCCTGCCGCCGCTTATTTCATAAGCCTCCTTGCCCCAAAGAAGCAGCTCAATGATCTTTTCATCAGCTTCCACGGGCGCCTGCGCGGCATTTTCATTTATGTATTTCAGATTCACGAGATCGCCGTATGAATTATAAATATCAAAAAGCTGCGAATAGGTTTCAAGCTCACTGTACACCGTTTCATAATGCTCGTCAAACGCCTGCTGAGACGAGTCAGAAGCCGTAACAGAGGACGCGGTATCAAACAGATCGAGAAAGCTCTGTGTATAAGACTGCTGCGCGCTCTGTGAGCAGGCGGTAACGGAAAGCAGCAAAAAAAGGGCAAGCAGCAATGAAACAAATCTCTTCATATCTGCTCCCCCCCTTTTTCATCAATGATATTTCCTGATAACCTTTGACGGGCATTTTTCGGCGCAGGCGCCGCATGCCGTGCATTTTGTGTAATCTATTTTCGCTATATTATCGCTTACCTTGACTGCGCCTGCGGGGCAGTTTCTTTCACAAATACCGCAGCCGATACACCCTGCCTGACAATTCACGCGGACCGCCCTGCCCTTTTGCTTGTTTAAGCACTGAACGCGGTAAACCGAATTGGCGGGCACAATCTCTATAAGCTTTTGCGGACATTCCTTAACGCACTTGCCGCAGGCAACGCAGAGCTCCGGCTCTACCACCGCCTTGCCGTTAATGATGCGTATGGCTTTGCTGTCGCACACGGCGACGCAGCTGCCGTAGCCCATACAGCCGTATGCGCAGGACATATCCCCGCGCCCAAGCGCGAATTTAACGGCAGTACAGGTTTTGGTGCCGTAATAATCGAATTTTTTTGTTCTGAGGTCTGTGGTTCCCGAGCAGCGCACAAACGCTGTCTGCCGCTCCATTGTGCCTGCCTCAACGCCCATAATTGCAGCGATCTTATCCGCTCCCGTCTGTCCCGCGACCGTGCAGGCGGTAACAGGAGCCTCTCCGCTGACGATGGCTTTGGCAAGCGCGTCGCACCCCGCATAGCCGCACGCGCCGCAGTTGTTGCCGGCGAGACATTCGCGCACCTGCTCCTCCCGCTCGTCAACCTCAACGCTGAAAAGCTTTTCCGCTATACTTAAAAGGATTGCAATGGCAACGCCGACCACGGCAACCACAGCCGTTGCAATGATGATATTATTTATATCCATTCACGCGCCACCTCCTTATGCAAGCGTGCCGAAGCCGTAAAACGCTATTGCCATCAGGCAGGAGGTGAGCAGCACCGCCGGCGTGCCCTTGAACGGGCCGGGTATATCGCTGCTTTCCGTTTTTTCCCGTATGCCCGCGAGGATGATAATCGCAACCGCGTAGCCGAGCGCCGTGCCGAAGCCCGTTACAACGGAGGTTATGAAATCATTGCCGTCCTGCACATTTGTAAGGGCAACGCCGAGCACCGCACAGTTTGTGGTAATAAGCGGAAGGTAAATACCGAGCGCCTGATGGAGCTTGGGAACATATTTTTTGAGGAACAGCTCTATAAACTGAACGAGCGCGGCGATAACGAGAATAAATATAATGGTGTTGAGATATTCCAAGCCGAGCTTTTCAATTACGCCCGTATAGAGCAGATTTGTAACGGCGCTTGCAATGGTTATGACAAAGATGACCGCGCCGCCCATGCCCGCGGCGGTCTTGATATTTTTTGAAACGCCTATAAACGAGCATATGCCCAAAAACTGGCTTAAAACAACATTGTTTACAAGCGCGGTGGTGAGAACAACAACCAACAGTGTTTTAAACATTATTCTTCGCCCTCCTTTTTACCGTTGCACGAAAGAGAGCATTGCAGGCAGTCGCCGGCACATTCATCCTTGACATGGCGGTTCGCGCCCTTGGCGCCGAGCTTATTCTGAATCGCGCACAGAAACGCAAGCACAAGGAAAGCGCCCGGAGCCAATATGAATATCGTAACACCCTCATAGCTTTCGGGCAGGATCCTGACGCCGAAGCAGGTGCCGCTGCCGATGATTTCTCTTACAGCGCCTATGACAACAAGACCTATTGTAAATCCAAGACCCATGCCGATACCGTCAAACACAGACGGGACAACCTTGTTTTTCGCCGCATAGCTTTCCGCTCTGCCGAGAATGATGCAGTTTACCACGATAAGCGGGATATAAATGCCGAGAGCGTCATAAACGGATTTCACATACGCGTGGAGCAACAGCTCTACGATTGTTACAAAGGAAGCCACAATAACGATGTACGCCGGCATTCTGACTCCGTTCGGAATCACCTTGCGCAGGGCGGAAATCATGAGGTTGCTCATGACCAAAACCGCAGTGGTGGCAAGCCCCATGCCGATACCGTTTGTTGCGGATGTGGTTACAGCGAGCGTTGGGCACATGCCGAGCATAAGTATAAAAATCGGATTTTCGGTTATCATACCGTTTTTTAATCGTTCAACGATTGTTTTCATGTCAGACGCCCTCCTTTAATAAGCTGTTGTAAACCGCGAGCGCGCTGTTTACAGCCTCCGTTACGGCGCTTGTTGTAACCGTAGCGCCGCTGATAGCGTCTATCTGCGTTTCGGAAGCTTCCCCGCTTTTAATATATTCAATAACCGTTGCCGCTTTCCCTGCAAACTGTGAGGTGAACGCATCCTCCGTGCAACGCGCGCCGAGACCCGCCGTTTCACTGTTTGAAAGCACGGAAAAACCGGTTATTGTGTCTGTTGAGATATCTATGCCGATAGCTACGGAAACATCCCCGCCGTAGCCGTTAGGAGATGTTGCGGCAATAATATAGCCTATCCTTTCGCCGTTTTCATCATTCGCGTAAAGGATATCGCTCACCGTACAGTCGGAAAAGCCCGCGGCGTCCGCCGCCGCCTGCGCGCCTGTCAGCAGCGTATCTATATCCGCCGGCGTTTCAAGCTCCGCTTCGGGATAAATAGATTGATACGCCTCCAGATTTGCCTCTTCCTCCGCGAGAGCTATGGGCTCCTCGGTGACCTCGTTGACCGCGGACAGCGCAAGGCCGGCAATCAGGGTTATAACGAGAAGCGCGGCGCAGTTTTTAAGGAAAGATGTTTTAGGTTTTGCCACTGACTACGCCCCCTTCTTTTCTTTTTTCTTTACGCCGAACGGCTTCGGAACCGTTACTTTTTCAATGATGGGCACAAGCAGGTTGCTGATTATAATTGCGTATGAAACGCCCTCCGTGCTTGAACCGAGCACCCTGAAAACAGCTATTAAGAAGCCGATTACAGCGGCATATATGACCTGCCCCCACTTGGTGATGGGGCTTGTTGTATAATCCGTTGCCATAAAGAACGCGCCTGCCATAAGCCCGCCGGAAAGGAGCTCGCCCAGCATATACTGCCATGTGGGCATCCCTGTGTTTGCAAGCGTGAAAATGAATATAAACAGCGCCGAAGAAAGTATGTAAACGGCGGGTATCCGGATTGAAATCACTCTTTTGATAAGCAGATACGCCGCGCCGATCAGTATGGCAAGCACCGAAACCTCGCCTATGCAGCCGGATTTATCAATGCCCAGGAACGCGTTGAGCAGATCTATGCTTCCGCCGGATTTCAGCGTTTCAAGCGGGGTGGCTGAGGAAACGCCGTCCACCGAAAAATCTGTCATTTTGGACGCAAAAGAAATGAGCAGGAAGCAGCGCGCGGCAAGCGCGGGGTTCATGATATTCTGCCCTAAGCCGCCGAAGAGCATTTTAACGATAACAACGGCGAAAACGCCGCCTATGGCAGGCACCCACCACGCTATATCGGGCGGCATATTGAGCGCCAGTATCAGCCCCGTTACAACGGCGCTGAAATCAAAAACGGTTACGGGCTTTTTTATGATCAGCTCGAACACCGCCTCCGAAGCAACGCAGCTTAACACCGACGATACGATAACAATAAGCGCGTTCAAGCCGAAGCTCCAGACGCCGAAGGCAAGCGTGGGTACCAGAGCGATACACACATCTATCATGATTTTTCTTGTTGAGCTTTTATCCCTTATATGCGGAGAAACAGAAACATTATACATCAGCTATTTCCTCCTTTTGCGGCGTTCGCGCTTGCCTTTGCGGCTCTGAGCTCTGCCTTTGCAAGCTTAAAGGTCTGCGTAAGCGGGCGCTTGGCGGGGCAAACATAGGTGCAGCAGCCGCACTCTATACATTCCTGCCCGCCTATGGCTTCAAACCGTTCAAGGTCATGCACCTTTGCGGCGTGCGCCATGAGCTGGGGAACAAGGTTTTCGGGGCATACGCCCACACACCTGCCGCACCGGATGCAGGCAGTGGTTTTCATGGCTTCAACATCGTCCTGCGTCAGCGCAAGCACCGACGAAAAGGTTTTTGTTACCGGCAAATCAAGCTCCGCAAGCGCGGTGCCCATCATGGGACCGCCGCAGATCACCTTGCGGGTATCCTCCTTCAAGCCGCCGCATTTCTCAATTAAAAACGAAGCGGGCGTGCCAAGCAGAACATCCGCGTTGCAGGGCGAATTCATGCCCTTGCCCGTTAAGGTAACGACTCTGTGTATCAAGGGCTTGCTTTCGCAGACAGCCTCGTAAATCGCGAACGCAGTGGCGACATTGAGCACAATGACGCCGGCGTCCGCAGGCAACATATGGGAATTGATTTTTCTGCCCGTAACGCTTGCTATAAGTCTGCGCTCGCCGCCCTGCGGATATTTTGTTTTGAGCTTAACAACGCTTATGTTTTCAAAATGAGCGCACTGTTTTTCAAACACTTCCACCGCATGGGGCTTATTATCCTCTATTGCGATGACGCATTTCGCGTTTTTTAAAAGGCGCAGCGCAATAGCAGCCCCTGTGATTATATTGCCGGAGCGCTCCACCATAAGCCGGTAATCCGAGGTCAGATACGGCTCGCATTCCGCGCCGTTCAGGATTAAGTAATCTATATTTTCCGCATTTTTCGGCGTGAGCTTAACGCCGGTGGGAAAGCCTGCGCCGCCCATACCCACTATGCCGGAAGATGCAATGATTTCCGCAAGCTCCGCCGGGGAGAGCTCGTTTTGATCGCGCACGGCGCCGAAGCCCTCTTCCTGCTCCTGCTGAAAATCATTTTCCACAACCACGCATTGTGAAACGCTGCCGTTGGGGTTCTGCCGTTCTTCAATCGCCTTTACTTTGCCCGAAACGGACGAATACACGGGGCTTGATACAGCTGCCGCGGCTTTTCCGAGCAGGCTGCCTTTCAGCACCCTGTCTCCGACTTTAACCACCGGCACCGCCGGCGCGCCGATATGCTGGCTCATAGGAAACGCCATGAGCGGCGCGGCCTCTATTTTTACGGTTTCTTTGTTTTCGGAATATTTTTTACCTTCGTAAGGGTGTATCCCGGATTTGAAAGGAACTCTCTTCATTCGCCACACTCCTTTAATGTATTTTATCATAAAGCGCGCTCTTTTTCAACTTTGCGCCGCGCCGGACATTGCCGAACAAAAAAAGAGTGCAAAAAACGCCTGCGAGGGCGCCGTTGCACTCTTTGTTCAATACTGTTTAAACTGTTTTCTGTTTATTCGTCGGATACATAAGCGGAACTATCCGGATCATCGTCAATAACGGTGTATTCCTCGCTGTCCGGGGAATATCTGAGGAGCAAGCTGCCGTCAAATTTGATGAGATAATAACCTTCAAAATCAAAATCGACCGTGCCGTCGTCATTTTCCGTCTTATTGCCTACGCGCACCTCAAAATAATCGCCTTCGTATTCACCGCTCTCGATATTATACGGGCTTTCCGTATATACAACGGAGCCGTAATCCTCCCACTCGCCGTCAAGCCCCAGCTCCTGGGTCGTATAGCTTTTAATGAAGTTTACCGCGTCCGCGTTTTTTATGAGCGCCTGATCGACAGTAGCGTCAGCGTCATAATCCGAGCAACCCGCGAAGACGAACGAAACCCCCGCCAGAACAAGCAGAACGGCGGACAAACACTTTGTTTTTTTCATTGCACACCCTCACGCAAATAAATCTTATATAAACAATTATATATTTATATCTCTGTTTCGTCAAGCAGTTTATTGATTTCGCTCTCTCCGAAAACGCGGATGCCGCTTTTGATAAGGAGCGCTGCCGTTATTCCGTTGCCCTCTGTGAGCCTGCCGGAGAAACTGCCGTCATATATGACGCCCTTGCCGCAGGAGGGGCTGCGCTCTTTAAGCAGTGCAAGCTCGGCGCCGGTCTCTTCCGCGATATAAAGGGTTCTTCTTGCGCCCTTTTCGTATTCCGCCGTAAAATCCTCCCCGTTTTGGGATACGGCCCTGCCGTCTATAATCTCATTCGGCACGCGGGGTATTTTAAGCCCGCCGAAGCATTCGGGGCAAACCGCCACGAGTTCAAAGCTGTCTTTTAATTTTATAACAGCATCGTTTTTATTGTTGCCGCCGTTATATTTGCAGTTTTCGCCGAGCAGGCATGCCGAAACCAGCATCCGCGGCTTTTTGCCGAGGACATATTTTTCCACTGCGGCGGCTACGCCGTCCTCCTCATTGGAAAGTGTTTTATACTTTGCTTTATTTATGCACGCCTGCGAAGCGTTTGCCATTGCCGTTCCGTAGCCCGCAAATTCAAGCATGCCGAGGTCGTTATCCGAGTCGCCGAACGCCATGACCTCACGGCTTGTTATGCCGAGCGTTTTACAGAGCCCCTCAAGCGCGTTGGATTTATCAACGCCCTTTGCCGTCATCTCTATATCCCCCGCCACGGGAGAGGTGCACGCTATTGATTCGTTTGAAAAAAGATATTCTCTTATCTCTTCATAATGCGCTTTTTCAAAATAAAAGAGATTTATCTTTTCAACGCCTTTCGCGGCAAAAGGCGCTATTTCATCGTCAAAAACGGTTTGAGCGGCGTATGCTTCCAGGAATTCGCGCGGCAGATCCATGCCCTTAAAATACTTTTCCCGACCCGTTTGGGCATGCTGGGCGCCGTTGTAATAAAATTCAAAATACACCGGATATTTAAGTAAAAACGAAAAAATATCCGCGGCAACCTTTTCGGGCATATATTCTTTATACACGGTCTTTGCCGTTTTGAGATCGCGCACAGCCGCGCCGTTTGAATAGATCACATAATCCACGAACGGGAGCTGCTCTATAACGCCGTAGATCACGGACAGCGTGCGCCCCGTTGCAACGGCGATCTTCACGCCCTTCTCGTGCGCCTCAAAAAGCGCTTTTCTGTTTCTTTCCGAAACCGTGATATGGTCCGCGCCGAGCAGGGTGCCGTCCAGATCACACGCAATAAGCCTGACCGGCATAAAAAGCCCTCCTTAAATAAATTGATAACTGACATACAACTGAAAGCGGCTTCATAAAACAAAGCGCGGGGAAACCCGCAAAAAGCGGATATCCCCTTTTCGTTTAAATCTGATGCCTGTTTTTGACCTTGATCCTCTCCATCGCTCTGGAAAGGTTTGCTTTTGTAATGTAATAATCGTACTGGCTCATCTTCTGGCGCAGCTCTTCTTCCGCTCTTTCCAGAGCCTCCTGGGCGCGCCTTTTATCTATTTCCTCCGGCAGTTCAACCGAAACGCAGACCATTGTTGCCTCGTTGGACAGAAATTCAAGGAACCCGTCGCTGACAAAAGCCTCCTTGATTTCGCCCTGTGCCGTTTTCAGCTTCATTTCGCCCGCGTCTATAGGAACGACCGCGTTGCAGTGATGCGCTAAAAAGGTGGCGCTTCCGCCGTCTATATACGGAACGGTAATGCTTTGCGCCTCGCCGTCAAAAAACACCTTGTTTGACGCAACGATTTTTATCTTAAAGGTATCCATTACTTCATTTCCTCTGCCTTTTTAAGGACATCCTCAAATGTGCCGGCGTTGAAGAATGCCTGCTCCGGAATATCGTCCGCCTCGCCGTCTACAATCTTTTTAAAGCCTTTTACCGTTTCAGCCACGGGCACATAGACACCCTTGAGACCTGTAAACATCTCCGCAACATGGAACGGCTGCGAAAGGAATTTTTCTATTTTTCTTGCCCTGTAAACGGTTGTTTTATCCTCTTCCGAAAGCTCCTCCATACCGAGTATGGCGATTATATCCTGAAGCTCCTTATATTTTTGCAGATATTCCTGAACACGCCTTGCAACCTCATAATGCTCCGCGCCCACAATCTCTTCTTCAAGATTGCGGCTGCTTGACTCCAGCGGGTCAACGGCAGGGTAAATGCCTTTTTCCGCAATTTTTCTTGAAAGCACCGTTGTGGCGTCAAGGTGGGCAAAGGTGGTTGCCGGCGCGGGGTCCGTTAAGTCATCCGCAGGCACATAAACGGCCTGAACGGAGGTGATAGAGCCGTTTTTCGTGGACGCTATCCTCTCCTGAAGCTCGCCGACATCGGTTGACAGGGTGGGCTGGTACCCAACGGCAGACGGCATTCTGCCCAAAAGCGACGATACCTCGGAGCCCGCCTGTATAAACCTGAATATATTATCTATAAACAGCAGAACATCCTGGTGCTCCACATCGCGGAAATACTCCGCCATGGTAAGCCCTGTTTCCGCTACGCGCATACGCGCGCCCGGCGGCTCGTTCATCTGACCGAAAACAAGCGCGGTCTTGCTGAGAACGCCCGATTCCTTCATTTCGTTCCAAAGGTCGTTGCCTTCTCTTGAACGCTCTCCTACGCCGGTGAATATGGAATAACCGCCGTGCTCATTTGCAATATTCGTTATCAGTTCCTGAATCAGCACGGTCTTGCCGACTCCGGCGCCGCCGAAAAGGCCTATCTTGCCGCCCTTTGCGTAAGGCGTGAGCAAATCTATGACCTTGATACCGGTTTCAAGGATTTCAACGCTTGCGCTCTGCTCTTCAAAGCTGGGCGGACGGCGGTGGATTTCCCAATGCTGAGCATCCGAAAGATCCTCAAGGCCGTCAATCGTGTCCCCCACCACATTAAAGAGCCTGCCGAGGCATTTCTGACCGACGGGAACGGAGATGGAAGCGCCTGTTGCAGTGACCTCCATATCCTTGTAAAGGCCCTCCGAGGCGGCAAGCATGATACACCTTACCATGCCCGAGCCGATATGCTGGGCAACCTCCATAACAAGCTTTTTGCCGTCCGCAACAACCTCAAGCGCGTCCTTCAGCTTCGGCAGATCGCCGTCAAACTGAACATCCACAACCGGGCCCATGATCTGAACGATTTTACCTTTATTCATATTTAGGATTCCTCCTAATTTTTCTTTTTCTGTGCCCTTGCACCGGCGATTACCTCTGTAATCTCATCCGTTATGGCAGCCTGACGCGCCCTGTTATACTGCACTTCAAGATCCTTGAGCATATCGGACGCGGCGTTTGTAGCCGTTTCCATAGCCATCATTCTGGCGTTATGCTCGCTGCAATAGGATTCTATAAGCGCGCCGTAAATAAAGCCCGCAACATAATCCGGCACAATTTTATTGAAAACGGTTTGGGCATCCGGTATAAACTCCGCGTTTTCGTAATTATTATTTTCATCGCGGATTTCTATATGCTCCTGCTTGAGCGGGAGCAGCTGCTTTATGACCGGCTCAACCGTTATTGAATTTACCATTTTTGTGTATATAACATAAACATCGTCAAGCTTTTTCTCTTCAAACAGCTCAACAAGTATTTTCGCGATATGCCTTGCCCTGTTCATAGTCGGGTTCTGAGCGGTATAATTAAAGCTCATGTCTATAGGTATATTTTTTCTTTCAAAATAATGCCTGCCGACCTGGCCGACAATGAAAAGCATATCGTTTTCCTTCAGCGCGTTGCCTTCCTCGGTTGACTTTATAATATTGTGGTTATAAGCACCGGCAAGGCCCTTATCCGCAGTGATAACAAGAAAGCCCTTGCGCCTGTCTGCCCCCTCGCGTTCGGGGCGGTTGTAAAAATAATCGTCGCCCGCCTCCGGAGCAACACTCAGGATCTTGGCAAGCCCGTCCTGTATCATATAGAAATACGGCTCCGTATTTTTCAAATCGCGGCGAACCTTTTGCAGCTTTGATGAGGATACCATATACATGGCGTTTGTGATTTTCATGGTATCCTTTATAGAGCGCATTCTGTCTAAAATTTCTCTTGCGTTAGCCATTATCTGCCTTCCCGAAATTATCTATTGCCTCAAGGATTCTGTTTTTCAGCTCATCCGTAAGCGTTTTGCCGTTTTGAATCTCATTCACAATATCAAAACAGTTTTCGCTGAAATATGCCAGAAGCCTTGCCTGATAAGCTTTCAGCTTGTCAACAGGAACTTTAACAAATTTTTTGCCGATTGCGCCTACAAGCGTTATGACCTGATCCGCAAGCGACATCGGATGGCAGAGCGGCTGCTTTAAGAGCTCCATAAGCCCCTTGCCGTAGTTCAGGTTTGCTTTTGTTTCCTCGTCAAGATCGGAGGAAAACTGCGTAAAGACTTCCATTTCCCTGAACTGCGCAAGATCCACACGAAGCGAACCGGCAGCCTTTTTCATTGCTTTGGTTTGCGCGGCGCCGCCCACACGGGACACCGAGAGGCCGACATTTACCGCAGGGCGCTGCCCGCTGAAAAAGAGGTCGCTTTCAAGGAAGATCTGGCCGTCCGTTATGGATATAACATTTGTGGGAATATATGCGGAAACATCGCCCGCCTGCGTTTCAATGATAGGCAGAGCGGTTATGGAGCCGCCGCCGAGCGCGTCAGACAGCCTGCTGGAACGCTCAAGGAGCCTGGAATGGAGATAGAAAACATCGCCCGGATAAGCCTCGCGCCCCGGAGATCTTTCAAGCAGCAGCGACAGCGCGCGGTACGCCACGGCGTGCTTGCTTAAATCATCATAAACAATCAGCACATCCTTGCCGGCATACATAAAATATTCCGCAAGCGCCGTTGCCGCATAAGGGGAAATATACTGAAGAGAAGCGGAGTCCGCCGCACTGGAACATACCACCGCGGTGTATTCCATAGCGCCGTGCTTCTGCAATGTGTTTACAAGCTTTGCAACCGTTGAAGTCTTTTGACCGATGGCATTGTAGATACAGATACAGTTCTTGCCCTTCTGGTTGAGTATCGCATCCACCGCTATGGAGGTTTTTCCTGTCTGGCGGTCGCCTATGATAAGCTCACGCTGGCCCCTGCCTATGGGGAACATGGAATCTATTGCCAAAATGCCCGTTTCAAGCGGTTCCGAAACGGATTTCCTGTCAACAATGGACGGCGCGGCGTTTTCCACCAGTCTGTAATCATCGGCATGTATATCGCCCTTGCCGTCTATAGGCTCGCAAAGCGCGTTTACAACTCTGCCGATAAAGCCGTCGCCCACCGGAACGCCCGCCTTTTTATAAGTTCTTTTCACACGGGTGCCGGCGTGGATTTCGCTGTCCAGCCCGAAGAGTATGCAGCCGACGCTGCTGCGCTTGATATCCTGAACCATGCCCTTGATACCGCTGTCAAACTGTACGATCTCGCCGTACATAACATGCTCAAGGCCGTGAATCGTGGCTATACCGTCTCCGACGGAAACGACGGTGCCTATCTCCTCGTCCGACACTTCAAATTCAAAATCCTTGACCTCGGATCTGAGTATGGATATGATCTCGCCCGTTGATTCACCGCGGTTTTTCTTGGCTTCCTCTACGATTTTATCTTTGATTGCTTTGATTTTTGTTCTGAGGCTTCTGTCATACTGCCTGTTGCCGACTTCAATGACAAAGCCGCCCAGCAGGCTTTCGTCTTTGATAATCTCTATTTCAACGCTGCCTGCTTTTTCCTCTTTCGCAACAAAATCCTTTATGCCTTTAAGCTGGGTTTCATCCGGCTCCGTTACGCAGAAAAGCTTTGCCCTTGCGGTTTTATTTTTACTGTCCACGGCGCAAATAAACGCTTCCTTCAGCTCCTCTATGACATCGAGCCTGCAGTCTACGGACAATTCCTCCATAACCTCGCAGACGGAGGACGGAAAAATCTCCTCAACAACTTTTTTCTTTTCCGCAACGGTCACGGTCGGGCTCATAAGGATCTTGTAAAGCTCTTTTGTTTTCAGAAGATCCTGCGCCTTTTCAATATCCGCAACGCTGACTTCGGAAGCAAGCAGCGTTTTAACCAATTCATCTATTTTACGAATCATGAATCCTCACTGCTCTCTTTCAGAAATTCATCGAATATAGCGCTGTTCTGCTCTTTGCTTATATTCGCGCCCACAAGCTTTTCCGCAGTCTTAATGGCAAGCGAGGCGATATCCTCCCTTGCGCTGAGCACAGCCTTTTCATTTTCGGCTTCTATCCGCTTTTGCGCCTCCGCCTTCATTTTGGCGGCGTCTTCTTCGGCGCGGTCTATAATCCTTGAATACTCGTTGTTGGCGCTCTCACGGGCGTCGCTGAGTATACGCTTGGATTCATCGTCCGCACCCTGAAGCTTTTCCTCATACTGCTTTTTAAGCGCTTCGGCTTCGGATTTTGCGTTATCCGCGTCTTCAAACTGCTTGTTTATCATTTCTTTACGCTGATTCATGACCTTAAGAATGGGCTTAAAAAGAAATCTTTTCATCAGCAGATAAAAAATCACAAGGTTGATAAGCGTAAAGAGAATATTCCAGTCAAGTGTAAGCATTAACCGTTATCCTTTCACTCTGTATATTAATCAACCATAAATATTATAAGAATACTTGCTACAAGGCCGTAAACAGCCGTTGCCTCCGCAAGCGCGCAGCCCAGAATAAGGGTTGTTCTGATGTCGCCCGCCGCCTCAGGCTGGCGTGAAATGCCCTCTACCGCTTTACCTGTTGCGATACCGATACCGATACCTGCGCCGAGTCCTGCCAAAACTGCTATTCCGGCTCCTATTGCTACTCCCATAATAAATTCTCCTTTTCTTCTGTTTGTTAATTTGAATGGTTTTATTTTAATCTTCCACAGCCTCGTTTATATACATAGCCGTGAGGAACACAAATATATACGCCTGCAAAAATCCGTCAAACAAATCAAAATACAGGCTGAATGCAAGAGAAACACCTATTTTGAAGAAGACGATGCTCTTCAAAAGCTCCATGATGATAAACGCCCCGATTACATTTCCGAAAAGACGCATACAAAGCGAGAGCGGTTTGATAACCAATTCAAGGATATTGATCGGCGTTACGATTGCAACGGGCTTGGAAAACGATTTCAAATGCCTGCCCAAGCCTTTTTCGCGGATTCCGGCAATTTCCACAACAATAATGCTTGTAAGCGCTATCGCCGCGGTATCCTGCATGCTTTTGGTGGGCGGTTTAAAGCCCAAAATGCCTATCATATTGCAGGCACCGATAAAGATTGCCGTACTCATAAGCCACGGCATATACCTCTCTCCCTTTTTGCCGAGAACGGAACGGAAAAAGGTAACCATTTTATCCATCAAAACCTCCAGCAGCTGCTGCCTTTTTGATATATTGCCGCTCACCTTGAGGTTCCTTGTAAGAATAATTGCAAGAATGGTTAATGCCGCCATGATTATCCATGAAACCACGGTGGTTTCATCCACCGAAATATTTGTGCCCGGAATTGTAAAAACGGTCTGTATATCAAGCTGGTCAAGCAGCTCTTCCTTCAGATCCATCGTTACGGGCATTAAATCCATATACTCGCCTCCCACTGCTCCAAATTAATGGTAATTATAACACTTCTTTGATTTTTTGCAACCGTTTTGCGGCAGATTAGTCCTTTTTGAATAAAAAAATTCTTTTAAAAATCGTCTTTTTTTGGCAAATGGCATATTTACATATACAGATGTATAGTTTATAATAACTTTAATTTATCTAATTTTTGCGATATATATTTTTAAGGAGATTTTATGGCTAAAGAGCAGAAAAAGATGGTGGACGATATTACCTCTATGGACGAGGATTTCGCCAAATGGTACACCGATATTTGTAAAAAGGCGGAGCTTATAGAATACACAAGCGTTAAAGGCTGTATGGTTATCCGCCCTTACGGTTACGCAATATGGGAAAATATACAACAAATACTTGACGGAATGTTCAAGGCTGCCGGGCACCAAAATGTTTGCATGCCGATGTTTATTCCGGAGAGCCTGCTGCAAAAGGAAAAGGACCATGTGGAGGGCTTTGCCCCGGAATGCGCGTGGGTAACGATGGGCGGCAGCGAGCAGCTTGAGGAGAGGCTTTGCGTGCGCCCCACCTCTGAAACGCTCTTCTGCGAGCATTTTAAGAATATCGTTCATTCATACAGGGACCTTCCCAAGCTTTACAACCAGTGGGTATCCGTTGTCCGCTGGGAAAAGACAACAAGACCCTTCCTGCGCTCAAGGGAATTCCTTTGGCAGGAGGGCCATACGCTGCACGCCACGGCGCAGGAGGCTATTGAGGAAACGGAAAGGATGCTCAACATCTATACCGAATTTTGCCAGGAATATCTGGCAATACCCGTTGTTCAGGGTATGAAAACAGACAGCGATAAATTTGCCGGCGCAGAGCGCACATACTGCATTGAGGCGCTTATGCACGACGGAAAAGCACTTCAGGCGGGCACCTCGCATTATTTCGGCGACGGCTTTGCAAAAGCGTTTGACATTCAGTTTGCGGACAAGGAAAACAAATTGCAGTACCCGTTCCAGACGAGCTGGGGCATGACCACACGCCTTATAGGCGCGATCATAATGACGCACGGCGATAATAACGGTCTTGTGCTTCCGCCCGCGGTAGCGCCCATACAGGCTATGGTGATACCCGTTGCGCAGCACAAGGAGGGCGTTCTTGAAAAGGCAAATGAAGTATGCGGCAGGCTTAAAAAGATATGCCGCGCGGATATAGACACTTCGGAAAACACACCCGGCTGGAAATTTGCCGAATATGAGATGAAGGGCGTACCCGTGAGGGTTGAAATCGGCCCCAAGGATATAGAGAAGAACCAGTGCGTGATTGTTACGCGCCACAACAGGGAAAAAACATTTGTTTCGCTTGACGAGCTTGAAACCGTGATTCCGCAGAAGCTTGAAGAGGTACGCAAGGGGCTTTACGACGCCGCGCTTGAAAACAGGGAAAGGCGCACATATGCCTGTACCACAACAGACGAAATAAAGAAAGTGCTTGCGGAAAACGGAGACGGGTTCATTAAAGCCATGTGGTGCGGAGACGAGGCGTGTGAGGATAAGGTCAAAGAGATAACAGGCGTAGGCTCACGCTGCATACCGCTTGAGCAGGAGGCTGTTTCGGACACCTGCGTATGCTGCGGAAAGCCCGCGAAGAAAATGCTCTATTGGGGCAAGGCTTATTAATAAAAAATTATAAAAACGCATTCTGCTGAATAGAATAATACGGAGGGATTTTTATGGCGGTACTTGTAACGGGCGGCGCCGGATATATCGGGAGCCACACCTGTGTTGAGCTGCTTAACGCGGGAAAAGATGTTGTTATAATAGACAACTTTTATAACTGTAAAAAATCAAGCCTTGACAGAATCAGGGCGCTTGTAAACAAAGATTTTAAGTTTTACGAGTGCGATGTAAGAGATAAAAAAGGGCTTGACGAGATATTCAAAAAAGAGAATATAGACTCCGTTATTCATTTTGCCGGCCTTAAAGCCGTCGGAGAGAGCGTACACAAGCCGCTTGAATATTTTGACAACAATGTGCACGGCACGCTTGTGCTGCTTGAGGCGATGCGTGAAAACAACTGCAAAAAGATCGTGTTCTCTTCCTCGGCAACAGTATACGGGATGAACAACACCTCTCCGCTTACAGAGGATATGGAAGTGGGCGGGGTCACCAATCCCTACGGCAGAACAAAATATATGATAGAGTGCATCCTCAAGGATCTGTATACCTCTGACAACACATGGTCCATATGCCTGCTGCGCTATTTCAACCCTATCGGCGCCCACAAGAGCGGAACGATGGGCGAGGATCCTAACGGGATCCCGAATAACCTGATGCCGTATATCACACAGGTTGCCATAGGCAAACGCGAATACCTCAATGTTTGGGGCAGCGATTACGACACGCCGGACGGCACGGGCGTGCGGGACTATATCCATGTTGTTGACCTTGCGCTCGGCCATATCAAAGCCGTTGAAAAGGCGGAGGAAAGCAGCGGACTGTTCATATACAATCTTGGAACAGGCAAGGGCTACAGCGTATTGGATGTTGTAAAAGCGTTTGAAAAAGCCTCCGGCATGAAAATACCTTACAAAATAGGCCCGAGGCGGGACGGGGATCTGGCAACCTGCTATTCAGACCCCTCAAAGGCGTTCGAGGAGCTCGGCTGGAAAGCGGAGCGTGATATTGAGGAGATGTGCGCGGACAGCTGGCGCTGGCAAAAGCAAAATCCCAACGGCTACCCCGACTGAAGCGCAAACGCTGAGAGTGTTAAAAGCTTTACAGTAAAAAAAGCGGCGGCAAAATATATTTTTCGTGAATACCTGCGCAGAAAAAAGACAGAAGCAATCCGTTTATGCAAATGGATATGGAAAGAGTGCAAGGACTGGCGGACGCTTTTATTGTTCGTTATCGTTGTTGCGGTGATGTATATACCCGTTTGGGTCGGCTACCTGCTGCACATTTTATTTAATATCAAGTGGGGCAGTGTTGTGGCAACGGCGTACATCGCGTTTTGGGCAGGTCCGTTCACGCCGTTTTTCCCGCTTTGCATTACGATTACCTTAGGCATCAAAAAAATGTTTGAAAACCGTAAAAAGAATATAAATAACCGTTCTTAGAAAAGGCGCGCGCTGAT